>JAQAZR010000504.1:0-4839 GCA_032127235.1 Deltaproteobacteria bacterium | reverse complement strand
CGACCGCAACAAATTCATACCAGTCGTTGCGGCAACCGCCAACCCCCACGCCGTCGACCACCTCTGGGACTGGTACCTGGTGCACCGGTCTGAACTCGAAGCCTTTCACCCCCTGCTCTACGAGAGAGTAATCGCCGCGATCGTGCCGACGGCCGGTATCGACCGGCCGGAAAGCGTCCGCGCATTTTTCGAGAAATACGTGGCGGATCATCCGCAGACCCGTGATGTGGTCAGGCTGGCGCTGGAACATCTCGAGATCAATCTGAGGATGCGCGTTTTCGCTTCTGCAAGCGTTTGACCCAGATTCCAGGGTGCCATGAACCCCTCGAGCATCATTTTCCAGCCTTCCGCATCCTTATAAAACGTAGCCTCTTCGCACGAGACTCCGCAGCCTTCCTCTCCTATAACGTCCATCAGTTCCTGCAGCAGTTCTTCTCGTTCGCTCATTTCAGCCTCCTTGGTATCGTGCGCAGACCACACGCCATTTCCTACTCTAATGACGCCGGTTGATGTTGTCGTCATTAGTCAATCATCATATGTCGATTTGTAATCATTCCATTTCGTCAGTCAATCGGGGAACGCATCGCCGGAAGGAGGACAAGCCGGGAAGCCCCGTCGATGTCACCGCAGTGGATATTTGTCGGCACCGTGTCAACAGTCCTTGACACGGCGGCTATTTTTTATTACTCGCTTTAAAAGCTTTTCCCCTGCCACCCCTAATCTTGCTGAAGCCTATGCGTGAAATACACATGCATATAAGGGCCGACGGTGCACAACGATTGAAACGATGGCGCCAACACATCCCGTGTATGGAGAACCCGGTTAAATGAATCGACGAACCTTCCTGAAGATTGTCGGCATGAGCAGCATCTCGATTGCCGCCGGCTGTACCCCCGACCCATACAACCAACCCCGACCAGACAAGACGCTCTATTCACTGGTTCATGCACCCGACGACATGGTGACCGGTGATGCTTCGTGGTATGCGTCTACTTGCCGAGAGTGTCCGGCGGGGTGCGGTATTCTGGCCAAGAATCGGGAAGGACGGGTGATCAAGGTCGAAGGCAACCCCCTGCATCCGATCAATCAGGGGAAGCTCTGCATGCGTGGCCAAGCAGCGGTGCAGGGGCTCTTCAATCCGGACCGGATCAATGCGCCGCTGCTGAAAGAAAACGGCGGTTGGCGACCGATTTCATTCAAAGAGGCCGGTGATATTCTCAAAACCAAAGCCGAAGCGGCCGCCGGTGCCGGCCCCAACAGGGTGCGACTGCTGACTGAGGTCGTCGGCACTAGCCTGGAGAAACTCTTCAAGGAATCCCTGCGGCGCTGGAAGTCGAATGGACCGCTATTTTATGAACCCTTTGCCTACGAGTCACTGAAGGCGGCCAATGAGGCCGTTTTCAACGTCAAGGGGTTGCCCTCGTATCGAATGGAGGATGCCGATGTCCTGGTCGGCTTCGGTGCCGATTTTCTGGAAACCTGGCTCTCTCCGGTCGAATACGCCCGCAAGTTCAAATCGATGCACGCTTTGCGGGATGAGCGCAAAGGCCGGTTTTTCCACATCGGTCCTCACATGGCGCTCACCGCCGCCAACGCCGACTTCTGGTTGGCCTGCCGACCCGGCAGCGAGGCTGTCCTTGCCTTCGGCCTGATCGGCGAAGCCCTGCGCAGCGGTCGTTTCAACGATTCGACCACGCCCTTGCGTGTTGAACTTGAGAGAGTCACTGCGACATACACCATAGATCGGGTGGTCGAATTGACCGGGGTTGGTGTCGAAAACTATGAACGACTGATCACTGCATTGGGCGAGGCAAGAAATCCTTTGGTACTCGGGACCGGCGCTGCTGCTGCCGGACCGAATGCGCTGCAGACCGACTTGGCAGTCAATTACCTCAACTGGATTTTGAATCCGCAGCTTCCATTATACGACTTCGGTCAGCGACACCGGGTTGAAATTGCTGCCATCCGAGCGGAAGTTCTGGAATTCTTCGAGGCCCTTCACCAGGAACCGGTCGACCTGCTTCTGTTGAACAATGTCAATCCCGTTTACACCAACCCCACAACCGGTGATATCGAGCGGATCCTCCAGAAGGATGCCTTGTTCGTCGTGTCTTTCAGTAATTTTATGGACGAGACGACCGCCATGGCGGACCTCATTTTACCCGTCAGCCTGCCGTTGGAGGCCTGGGAAGAATACGGCGGCAAACAGGGAATCGTATCGACCCTGCAACCGGCGATGGGAAGCGTCAGCAACCGCATCCTCATCGGTGATGTTTTCCTGAAAGCCGCATTCGACAAAAACAGTCCCGAGGACAGTTACAAAGCCTACCTGATTGCCGATTTGATATCGAAAAGGCGAATCGGAAAAGAGATGGAATGGCTGCAGACCCTGCAAAGCGGCGGTATTTTCAAAACCACGGAAGAGCAGGAGGCTCCGCTGCCGTCCTCGGGACCGACCACCTTGGGTCCAACATTCTTATCGAAGGTCCAACAGCCGGTGGTTGACGAGTTGACTTTCATTGCCGTGCCATCCATCCGGTTCTTTGACGGCCGCGGCGCCAACAGGCCTTGGTTGTGTGAAGTGCCCGATCCGATCACGCGGGTGGCCTGGCAGACACCGGTTCTCGTGAATCCACGCACGCTGGCATCTGCAGGATTGAAGCAAGGCGACCTGGTTCAAATCGTCAGCAATTGGGGGCAGGTGGAGGCCCCGGTTTACGAAACCATGAGCGTTGCCCCTGGCGTCCTCACGATGAGTACGGGGCAGGGCCATAAAGACTTCGGCCGCTACGCCGCCGGCAAAGGTGCCAATCCGTTCCGGCTGACATCACCCGAGCCGGTTGAGGATACCGGAGGCCCTCAGTTTGTGGTTTCGGGAGTCCAGATCAAGAAAACCGGCCGGTCGCTGAAGCTTGCCCACACCGACGGCCACCGGACCCAGCTCGGACGTAAAATCGCGGTCAGCGTTCCCTTGCGTACGGTCGAATCCCTGAAGCAGCACAAGAAAGCTGGTCTGACAATGTGGGATTTTCCTTTAGCCCTGCCGCTTCCGGAAGGATATGATCCGAAACGCGATTTTTACAAGCCGCACGATCATGACGGCTATCGCTGGGGCATGGTGGTTGACCTGGACCGCTGCATCGGCTGCGGCGCCTGCTCGGCCGCTTGCTACGCCGAAAACAACATCGGCATCGTCGGGGTGGAACGTGTGCTTGAGGGACGCGAAATGGCCTGGCTCAGCATTGAACGTTACGAGGACAAGAATAATCCGGAACGGATCACCTTTTTACCGCTCATGTGCCAGCACTGCGACAACGCACCGTGCGAGTCGGTTTGCCCGGTGTATGCCCCCCACCACAACAAGGAGGGGATGAACAACCAGATCTACAACCGCTGCATCGGAACGCGCTATTGCAGTCAGAACTGTCCCTACAAGGTGAGACGTTTTAACTGGTTCACCTGGGAATGGCCGAACCCGCTTCAATACCAGCTCAACCCCAACGTGACCGTCCGTGCCAAGGGTGTCATGGAAAAATGCTCTTTTTGCGTGCAGCGCATCAAAGAGGCCCACGGGTGGGCCAAGAATGAAAACCGCACGATAAGGGATGGTGAAATCGTGCCGGCTTGTGTGCAGACGTGCCCCACCGATGCTCTCGTGTTTGGCAGTCTCATGGATCCGGACAGCCGCGTGAGAAAAATGGTGGACGACCCCAGAGCCTACCAGATCATGGGATATTTGAACACCAAGCCGGGGGTGATTTATTTGAAGAAGGTGGTGCAGGACGGTTGAGCCGGTTGAGCCCGTTAGGCCGGTTGTGCCGGTTAACGGGCCAACGGGCTCAACGGACTCAACGGACCTAACCGACTCAACGGGCCTAACGGGCAAAACGGACTAAACGGAAAAAGCCATGACCGAACTGACCTTTAACCGAATCGACGATACGGTACTGGATACGCTGACACCCGCTCGCGGGACTTACTGGCTGACCGTGGTGCTGCTGTTCATGGGAATCCTGGTCGGGCTGTCCTGCTGGCTTTACCAGATTTTCACGGGAATCGGAGTCGCCGGTATGAACATACCGGTGGCCTGGGGGACCTATTTAATTAATTTTGTGTTCTGGGTTGGAATCGCCCACTCCGGAACGCTGATTTCCGCCATTCTGCACCTGTTCCGGGCCGGATGGCGCAACCCCATCGCCCGGGCCGCCGAAACCATGACGGTGTTTGCGGTCTGCACCGCCGGCTTATTCCCATTCATCCACCTGGGGCGCGTCTGGTTGGTATATTACATGCTGCCGATACCGACCCAAAGAACCCTCTGGCCCAATTTTCAGTCGCCATTGATGTTCGACGTGGTGGCCATCAGCACCTATCTGACAGTTAGCTCACTTTTCTGGTATACCGGTATGCTGCCGGATCTGGCCATCATCCGGGATCGCGCCGTCGGCAGGCGCAAGAAGATCTTTACCTGGCTTTCCCTGGGCTGGACCGGCACTCACGAGCAATGGCGCCATTACACCCGCATCTACCTATTTTTTGCCGCCTTGGCCACACCGCTGGTCATCTCGGTGCACAGCGTCGTCTCATGGGATTTCGCCCTTGGGGTGGTACCCGGCTGGCACACGACCATCTTCGCCCCTTACTTCGTGGCCGGTGCGATTCATTCCGGCCTGGCCATGGTGCTGACATTGATGATCACTCTGCGAAAGATCTTTAAGTACGAGAAGATCATCACCATGCACGTCTTGGAGAGTGTGGCCAAGACCATTGTTCTCACCGGAATGATCGTCGGTTTCGCATACGGGACGGAGTTCTTCATCGCCTGGTACAGCCGCAACC
>JAQAZR010000503.1:0-5848 GCA_032127235.1 Deltaproteobacteria bacterium | reverse complement strand
AAAGAGTATCCGACGGGTTGAGGCCGCCGTCCTAATGGAAAAAAGATGCGGCGGCATCCATTCTCTGCAGCAGGCTCTTGAAACCAAACGGATTGCCTTTGAACTCGAAACCATCCGGCGCCGGCAGGCCTACATCGACTGCCTCGCCAAGCCGGCCGACTGGTTGCTGCAGGGAAGCGAAGAGCTGTTGTTTTTGAAACGCAAGCACTTCCTTCAATCATTGATATTCCCGGTAAGCAGCCAGATCGATCCGGAAAAACTGGCGGCCGAAAAAGAAGCCGCCTTCGACCGCTACAGTAACAGCGTGGAAGCGCTGAAAGTCGATCTGCAAAAAGCGTCCTATCAACCAGTTGACCAAATCTGGCAAAACCTTCTCGAACAAGAAAAGCAGTTCGCATCGAATCGCTTCCCCACCGCTCCCGACACCCAACGGGGTTCCGGCGGCGGTTTGCAAGTGAACAACCAGTCCATCTGGTTTGAAATTTGCCGGGGACACTACAACCGCAAAGGCGAACTTACGGCGCTATCAGCTGAAGCGGCCGACTGCCTGGCGGGCTGGAAGGAACCGGACCTCTTTTTGAACGGCATCAAAGAGCTGTCGCCGGAGACTGCACGCCGTCTTTTTAAATGGAAGGGCAGCTGGTTCTGCTTAAACGGCTTGACCGATTTGCCGCCCGAGACGGCCGAATATCTGTTTCAATGGAATGGCGACTGGCTCTCCCTGAACGGTGTGAAGCACCTGAGCTTCGAATCGTCTATTTTCCTAACCGGGTGGAAGGGCCGGACACTCGAGTTGATGGGGTTGTCGCCGGAGTCGATGGAATCAGAAGCCTTGGTGTTGAAGCACCTTGCCCAATGGCAAAGATCGGGTGGAAAGCTCTTCGTGCCCGAGGGGATTCGGCGGTTATTGGGTGACAGTGCCAGCTAGTTACCGGAGAGGTGTCGAATGATACGATCCGTCAAGTTTTGGTTTATCGGGATGCTGGTGTATCAAGCGAGCCTGCTCCTCTGGGTCGGGCCGGGGGCGTGTATCGCCGGTGATGTCGGTTCTGATGAATTTAAACACAAAATCGACGCCTTAAAAAATTTACAGGAAATGGTCACCGATTGCATCGACACGGCGCTTGCCGTCCGGGCGGATCTTACAGCCCGGGGAAGAGAATTCGCCGGGGAAATCAAAGACGTTCACCAGCGCCATCGTTACGGTTCATATGCGGAAGCGATTCGAAATCCCCGTGTACAGTACAATTTGAAGCTGATCCAGATGGTGTCCGGATATACCGGTGCTCTCGATGAAAAAATTGTCTTCTTTAAAGACAGTTTCGAGCAGATTCGGTTTCTCTATCGTCAGGCAGAAGATGAGTTCAAGATGATGCAGACTCTGGGCTCACTCGAAAACGCCAGTCTGTTGGACCGAATCGACCGGTTGTTGATCGAATATCGAGCCGAATTGAAAAAGGATTTAATCGTATCGACCCGCATTTCTTTTCGCCCCTGTGACGCCATCTGGCGGGAGATCGTTGACAACAGCTTATGATACCTCGTCTCCGTCCAAAATTGCGAACTTATTTTATCGTAAGCCCTTAGTGCTGAAGAGGCGCAGAAGCTGTTGGCGCTTCAGTCGCTCTCGTCCTCGATGGTGGTGGTCTCATCATCTATCTGCGACCGGTTTTCGCGTGAATAGAAATAGAAGCACAGGCTCAAGGTCAACAGGTGTGTGGCAAAAAAGAAGTACAGCACCGCATCCTGGGTTTTGAAACCCAGAATGAAAAAGACGACCGCGCTGTAAAAGAGGAGTTTTGTTTTCATGGTCTAACCCACTGCTGATATCGGCTGTTTCGAAAAAAAACTAAAGTACCATTTAAAGGCCTCAGCCTTGTCCGGTTTTAGGCTCGCTTTTGCGCGAGTTTTGTCCCGTCATGATTAAAACCCGGTTACCCGGCGTAAACTATAAGATTCATATTTTTACCGAGAATTTCTGGCTGTCGGCCGGAAGGCTTGTCAACATGGCGTCTTTCAGGTAAAATGAGGTTAAATTTACCCATATTATCCGGCATGCCTGAAGCCGATGGTGATGGATACACAACAGTTAACTGTTTAACGATTTCGTGAGAGCCCCCTTGTTTTAAACACGCGAACTTGACTTTTTCGGGCGAACATTTCGGGCGGTGGAGATTAAAAAACGCACGCACAAGGGGAGCGTTTTGCGGAGTCACCAATGGTAAAAATTATGAAGAGGGTATTCGTTATTGCCGCTGCCGGGGTTCTCCTGCTCGCGGTGTCACTCGCTTTTTCGCGCTCCGGTCCACCCCAGCCGACAGCGGAAGAGGAAACGGTGTTAAATGCGCTCAAAAAGGTTCAGGAGGGTTACGGCAGCCGGGTTGCATATGATAGATATGCGGAACTGCTGATCGTTGCGGCGCAAAAAATCGATCAACTCAAGAAAGCCGGCACTTATAACAGCTGTTTCATGAGCGCCGCTGACAGGTGCTACTCATCATTTGAAATCGGTAAAAAGGCCTGGAAGGCAAAGGATGAA
This sequence comes from Deltaproteobacteria bacterium, assembly GCA_032127235.1. Classification (GTDB taxonomy): domain Bacteria; phylum Desulfobacterota; class Desulfobacteria; order Desulfobacterales; family SG8-13; genus JARFQH01. The sequence goes on along the minus strand of JAQAZR010000503.1, from coordinate 3,309 downwards.
GCCCTGGATGAACGCCGTCGCATCGACATGGAGACCACCCTGTCGTTCACGATCGGCTTTGCCTCGGTCAGCCTGGCCAAGGCCAACCAGTGCTTCATTAAATGATCCCGCACAAAAAATCCTGCGGATTATTTATTCCAGGTTTTTTTCGACGATCCCACCGCTGCTTCCAGGTGCCGGGCCGGGCGAGGGACGAAAGGACTGACGCGTCTGCTGGAGATCTTTTTCGAGCCTGCGGAGGTCGTTCTGGATGGTGAATATCTTTTTGTCCAGATCACTGGAAAGCACATACAGTTTCTGTTGCTGGTTTTCCACTTCCTGTTGAAGGGTTTTGCGGTCGATTTTACTGTCCGTCAGAGCCGTTATATCGGTCCGGAGTTTGAGGAGGTCATTGACCTGTTTTTGAGTGACGGCCGTAAGGTCCGACAGTCTCTCGGACATGTCGTTGTCGCGGGAGGTTATCTGGGCCGAAAGAGCCGCCACCTGGTTGGCCAGACTTTCCTGGTCTTTTTTATCCACCTTGGCGGCCTCGATCGTCTTCAGACTGCCCACGGCGTTCTTCATGCCGCTTTCGGTTTTGCCGAGCTGCGTCTTCAGGTTTTCGACACTTTTTTCGGTTCCGGCCAACCGCTCGGAGAACATCGTCTCGAATTGGGTGAGCTTGTCGGAAAACTCCTGCAAACGGGTGTCCAGCGTCTTGGCAAGGCCCTCTACCGACTGAGTACCGTATGTTTGGTTTTGGGCAACCCGGTTTTTCAGATCGTTGTAAAGAAAATAGAGCGCCGCACCGATCAGACAGGGGAGCAAGATCGTCAGGATCGTTACTCTCCGGCTCAGTCTGGCAACGCGGTTGTCCTGCGGCACATCCCGCAGGACGTCGTCCGGGTTTATTTGATCGGATCCAAATTTGAAGTTATCCGAGTCTTCTCTGCTCATTTTATTTATTCCCACTCGATTGTGCTGGGCGGTTTGGAGCTGATGTCATAAACGACCCGGTTGACGCCCTTGACCTCGTTGATGATGCGATTGGAAACGTGGGCCAGGAAAGTGTGGGGCAGCTTGGCCCAATCGGCCGTCATGGCATCCCGGCTGGTGACCGCCCGAATCGCAACGATGTCTTCATAGGTGCGGGCATCTCCCATCACGCCAACGCTCTTGATCGGCAGCAGGACGGCAAATGACTGCCACAATTTCTTATAATAGCCTGCTTTTTTAATTTCTTCAATCAGAAGATCATCGACCTCGCGCAGCACGTGCAGACGCTTCGCAGTGATGTCGCCGATCACCCGTATCGCCAGCCCGGGTCCTGGGAAAGGCTGGCGCCAAACGAGTTCGTCGGGCAGCCCCAATGCTTTTCCGAGCTTGCGCACCTCGTCTTTAAAGAGATAGCGCAACGGTTCCACCAATTTGAGTTTCATCCGGGACGGTAGCCCGCCGACGTTGTGGTGGGATTTGATGACCGATGTCGGCCCGCCGAAAGCGGAGACGGATTCGATCACATCCGGGTAAAGGGTGCCTTGGGCCAGAAATTGGGCGTCTTTTATTTTGCCGGCCTCGGATTCGAACACTTCCATGAAGATCCGGCCGATGATTTTACGCTTTTTTTCCGGATCGATGACCCCTTTGAGGGCCTTCAGGAACCGGGTGCGGGCGTTCACAAATCGTATGTTGAGGTCAAGTTGCCGCGTGAGGGTGCCCTTGAGCTTTGCGGCCTCGTCCTTGCGCAGCAGGCCGTTGTCCACGAATATACCGGTCAGGTTCCGGCCGATCGCCTTGTGGATCAGAACCGCCGCGACCGACGAGTCGACTCCACCGCTCAGGCCAAGGATCACACGTTTGTCGCCGACCTGTTCGCGAATCCGCGCGATCGACTCGCGGGCAAAGGACGTCATGGTCCACGTCCGGCGACAGCGGCAAATATCAAATAGAAAATTGCGGATCATCTGCCGTCCCTGAGGCGTGTGTTCCACTTCGGGGTGAAACTGCAGCCCGAAGAGATTCTTTTGCGGGTGAACCGTGGCCGCGATCGGCGTATTGGCGGTGCCGGCCGTTACGATGAATCCGGACGGCAGCTTTTCAATCGAGTCCCCGTGGCTCATCCAGCACTGGGTCTTTTGCCTGACCCCGGCGAGAAGTCCCCCGGTCTTTTTCAGGTTCAGCTCGGCAAATCCGTATTCACGCTTGCTGGCCTGGCGGACCGTGCCGCCGAGGGCATCCACCATGTACTGCATCCCGTAGCAAATCCCCAGCACCGGTATGGCCAGGTCAAAAACGGTGGGGTCGATTTTCGGGCTGTTCTTTTCGTAGATGCTGGAAGGGCCGCCTGAGAGGATGATGCCTTGCGGTTGCAGGGACTTGACGGTTTCGACGGCGACGGTCGGCGGTTCGATCTGACAATACACCCCGGCCTCCCGAACGCGCCGGGCGATAAGCTGGTTGTACTGCGAACCGAAGTCAATGACGAGAATCATCGGTAACCTTTTGAAGACGGTGTCCACCGCGCGGCCACTAAGCCGGAAAAATACGCATGATTCGGGCGGCACCACCGGCCGAAACCCGTTGAAACGGTTTGCGAAAACAGGCTGAATATGGTAGAGAGCGCTGCAAATGTCAACCCAATTTATGCTCGTTCAGCTATACGAAATACAGACACCGGCCGAGGCCGAAGCCCTCATCGCGCTGGGAGTGGACCACATCGGAAGTGTGATTCTCTCTGCGTCGCGCTGGAAAGATGCCGCCATACGCGAAACCGTTCGATTGACCCTCTCCGCCGGGGCCCGCAGCAGCTTGATTCCGCTCTTCAACACACCCGCGACGGTAATGGAAATGCTGGATTACTACCGCCCGGACATCGTTCATTTTTGTGAGTCTGTGAGCGACCCCAACGGAATGCTGGAAATTTGCCGAAAACTGCTTATTCTACAGCGGCAGGTCAAGAAAAACTTTCCGGAGATCGCCATCATGCGCTCCATCCCGATCGCCCCGCCGGGCTTCGCGCGGCATGTGCCGACCCTCGAACTGGCGGCCCTGTTCGAACCCGCAAGCGATTATTTTCTGACCGACACCCTGCTGATTCAAAATACCTCGAAAACGGGGCCAGTCGATCAGCCGGTCAATGGCTTCATCGGCATCACCGGCCGAATCTGTGATTGGCTAATGGCCCGAAAACTGGTAGACGCCGTGCGCATACCGGTTATTCTGGCCGGCGGCATTTCACCGGACAATGTCGTGGAAGGGTTGCGGCAGGTGAGACCGGCCGGGGTCGACAGCTGCACGGGCACAAACGCCCGCGACAGTTATGGGCACCCG
>JAQAZR010000502.1:0-5049 GCA_032127235.1 Deltaproteobacteria bacterium | reverse complement strand
TTCCTTCTGATGCACCTCAACCTGCTGCTCGAGATCATCGAGTTCGGCCTGGCGATCGAGGTTGGCCTGTTGGAACTCTCGGACCTCGGACGGAGGGGTCTGTCGCTCTCGAATCGCCACTGCGATACGGTCGTACAATTCCTGGAGTCGAACCAAAAGAACCAGATCGTGGCGTACGTTGTTCACCGCTACCCCTTGCTTCATATTCTCAAAATCCAACGTCGAAACCGATAGACGAGCCCTAGGCCCACCAGGATTCGAACCTGGGACCGACCGGTTATGAGCCGGTGGCTCTGCCAGCTGAGCTATGGGCCCTCAGATACATTGATGGAGGCAGCTTGTCCGGAAGCGCTGGCAAGAGTAAAACAACAATGCCATAGCCGCAGTGGTTTTGACATCGGAATCACCGCCAAAATCGAGTAAAACCAAGACGGCCGCCCCCAGGCTCCAAGATGACAGTTGCGAACGGACACTACTAACCTTGCACAACCTTTTTGTCAAGCAGAACCCAAAATCGCCAGCGGTTCTCGGTGAAAATTCGGAAATCTTAAAAATCCCATAACAACTTAAAATTATTTATAAAATAAAATATAAATTTTCATATTTTAAGTTTCGATGAAATGCTTGAGCTTCCGACTGCGGGTCGGGTGCCGCAGCTTCCGTAGGGCCTTGGCCTCGATCTGGCGGATGCGCTCACGGGTGACGGCGAAATCCTGTCCGACTTCCTCCAACGTATGATCCGCTTTTTCACCGATACCGAAACGCATGCGCAACACTTTTTCTTCCCGCGGTGTCAAAGTAGCGAGCACTTTGCGGGTCTGTTCGGCGAGATTGAGATTGATAGCGGCATCGGAGGGCAACATGAACTTTTTGTCTTCGATGAAATCTCCTAAATGGCTGTCCTCCTCCTCTCCGATAGGCGTTTCGAGTGAAATCGGCTCACGGGCGATTTTAAGGACTTTACGCACCTTCTCGAGCGGAATCTCCATTTTATCGGCAATCTCCTCCGGGCTCGGCTCGCGTCCCTGTTCCTGAACCAGATAACGGGAGGTGCGGATCAGCTTGTTGATCGTCTCGATCATGTGAACCGGGATACGAATGGTGCGCGCTTGATCGGCAATCGCCCGGGTGATGGCCTGACGAATCCACCAGGTGGCATACGTGCTGAACTTGTATCCCCGACGGTATTCGAATTTGTCGACCGCCTTCATCAGTCCGATGTTGCCTTCCTGAATCAGGTCGAGGAACTGCAACCCGCGGTTGGTGTACTTCTTGGCAATGCTGACCACCAGACGCAGATTGGCCCGGGTCAGCTCGCTTTTCGCCAGTTTGGCCTTCAGTCGCCCTTCTTCGACATTGGACATCACCCGTTTCAGGGTTCTGTTCTTGGTTTTCAGCGCCTTCTTTCTCTCCTGAATGGCTGACTCGATGTTGACGATTTCAGTAAACAGGTCGGTCAGTTCCTCTTTTTTGATGCTGCAGGATTGCCCGGCCCATTTTGCGAAGTGGGTTTTGGACTTCAGGTTATTGCGGACCTCTCCCAACGGGGCGTTCACTGCGCCGGCACGTCGGATCAGATTCTGGCTCATGCGGTTGAACCAGTCGATCTGATCTATGATCACCTGCTCGATTTCATCGATGATGCCGCCTTCGAGGCGCCATTCTTTCAACAGTTCAAAAATCCTGGCATTGCGTCTTTTAACCGCCCGTCGCACGCGCCGGCTTTCATCCGGTTTCAACTGCTCTGAAAAGAGTCTTTCGCGGAAGGCGTTGTTTTCGACGTGAATTTCCCTGATAGACCGAATCGTGTTCAAAAACTTTTCGGTTTGTACGACCTCGTCAACGTAGGTATCACCTTCATCGATGTCCCTGAGGACATACTTGGGTCTCAGGTCCGCCTTTTCGATCCGGTCGCCGAGTTCGAGGATCGATTCAACGCCGGTGGTCGTATCGAGCAGGGCCCGCAGCACTTCCTGTTCTCCGGCCTCGATTTTCTTTGCTATCACTACTTCCCCTTCCCGGCTCAAGAGCGTCACCATGCCCATTTCGCGCAAGTACATTTTTACCGGGTCGGTAACCGCGCCAAAATCGGTCACGGCGCGCTGGCGCTCCTTGAGTTTTGCCTGCTTGAGTTTCTTGGCCTGCTCGGATTTTCGAGCGCTTTTTTCGTCCAGGATATCGATTTCGTGGTCATCGAAAAGAATCAGTGTCTCTTCGATCTGCTCGGCGGAAAGCATGTCTTCGGGTAGAACTTCGTTGATCTCGTCATAGGTGAGATACCCCTGCTTGGTGCCCTTTGAAATCAGGTCCTTCAACGCTTTTTTGCTAATCTGCACACCTTCGCTGCTTTTATCGGCGGTCTTGTCGTTTAAAACCTTGTTGATGGTCGTCTTGGCCCGTGGTTTTCCGGACGATTTCTCATCGTTTTTTTTCTGATCGCGTTTTTTTGCATTTACCCGTAATTTAGCGGATTTACTAGTCATTAACGTTTGCCTCCCGCGAATGTCACCGGTTTAATACAAGAGCTTTATTATCTGTCGAGCAAGGCCATTTTCCGCTTTTCACGCTTGACCGCCAGTGTCTGCTTTTCGCTCAGCAATTGCTCAAGCAACTTGTCGTCCTTATTGCGAACGGCCTCTTTGATCCGGTGTTCGATATCCTGTTGACTTCGACGCTTGCGCGCCGTTTCGACAAAATGTAAAATCTGTTTTTCACACCCCTCGATCGCCCAACCCTCTGCATTCATGGCCACGTCGGCAACAATCCGCCGATCCTCATCGGACGTCAGACCCGCCATGATGTCGGCCAGCCACTGGTCTTCCGCCGGTCCGGCCGGCGCGCCGTCTGCCGAAACAGGCTTGCCCGCACGGTTATGAGCGTCGAGAATTACATGGCCGATCCGAGCTAAAGACTGATTTTCAAACAATGCCAGAGCGTCGAGGCTATTGATGATGTGACAGGATTGCGGCACCTGCAGCATCATGGCAATGATCTGTTTTTCGACCCGGTCGCCATATCGCACCGCGTGCTCGACGGCTGCGGAATCTTTTCCGACATTCTGCGGAGCGCCTGATTCCGGGCCCGGTCGTCGGTGCTGTCCCAGTAACGTTTGCCTGGCAGCCTCCTGACGCAATTTCTCCAGCAAGGCACGTTCGTCTATTTCCAGTCGTTCGGCCACCATTCTGACATACAAGGATCTGGCAACCGCGTCGGAAACAGTTGTCAGCGGCTGCTGGAGTTCGCTCACGACCCTTACCTTACCCTCAACAGAGAGGCCGTTTCGCTTAACGGCGGTCTCGAGTAAAAACGGGATGATGTCCAAGGCTCCGGTCGCCGCAGCATGAAACGCTTCCGCGCCGTGTTCGAAAATAAAGTTGTCCGGGTCGTAACCGGAATCCAAGACTAAAATTTGTGCATTGACGTATTCTTTGTCAAACACCTCGACGCTGCGTCGGGCGGCCTTGATGCCGGCTTCATCGGAGTCATAGACCAGAACGGCCTTTCCTTTTTCGCCAATATACCCGCGCAGCATCCGGACATGCTCGGCGGTCAAGGATGTGCCCAGCGTCGCTACCGTGTTGACAAGCCCGTGTTGATGCAGCGCAATCGCATCGAAGTATCCCTCGACGATGTAAACCGACTCGGTTTCCCGACAACGGGCTTTGGCCAGGTGGAGGCCGTAGAGTGAGCGGCTTTTGTTGTAAACCGGTGTTTCCGGAGAATTGAGATACTTGGGCAGTGCATCGTCCATGACTCTACCGCCGAACCCGATGACTTGCCGATTCAAATCGAAGATCGGAAACACGATTCGATCGCGGAATCGATCATAAAAGCCGCCGCTGTTCTTCCTTGGGATGACCAATCCACTTTTCTCGATCACCGATGACGGCAGGTGTAGCCCGAGCAGGTGCTTTAGGAGATTGTCCCAACCCTGGGGTGCATAGCCGATGTGGAAACCGTCGATCGTTGTTTGTGTCAGTGACCGTTTCGCGAGGTACTCTCTCGCCTTGTCGCCCACCGGACTGACACGCAGGTTCTGTTGAAAAAAGTCCATCGCCTGGCGATTGGCAGCCAGCACCTGCTCTTTTTCGTCCAGGCGGCGCTTCTGACCGGGGCTCATACGGCGGTCCGGCAGGACGATTCCGTAACGGCGAGCCAAATGTTTGACGGCTTCAGGAAACGTTAACCCTTCCTGCTTCATGACAAACGAGAAAACGTTCCCCCCTTCACCACACCCAAAGCAATAAAAAATCTGTTTGTCGGGACTGACGGTAAACGAGGGGGTCTTTTCGGAGTGAAAGGGGCAGAGGCCAAGGTAGTTTTTTCCGCCCTTTTTCAAAAGCACCTCACCGGAGATAACGTCCACGATGTCGGCGGCATTTCGAATTTCGGCGATTTTTTCTTCCGGGATGAAACTGGTCAAGAAGAGCACCCTCCACTTTTTTGGAACATGGGAAATCGTCCTGCAATGGAGGTGATTAAACGGAATGAAGCTCAGCGAAATTTATTAAAGTTGTCGGAACTCAAATTCGGTTAAACCGTCGGTTCCTGGCTCCATCAGTGTCGCGGTGATGTTTGAACACCGCGCACCCTAACCATAAAATCAAATGAATTAGCAGATTAAGATATTTTATGATACGGACATTGTCAAGTATTTTTTGAAGAAGCCGGTCGTTCCTCCTGACGTTGGGCGAGAGAAGCGTTGGCGCTGTCGATGGCCTGTTTCAGATCCAGTGTACCGGCATAGAGGGCCCGGCCGACAATCACGCCGCACACGCCCATCGCCCCCAGCGGCAAAAGCTGGTGAATATCCGCCAGCGAAGAGATCCCGCCGGAAGCCACCACCGGAATCGAAACCGACTGTGCCAGTCGACGCGTTTCTTCGATGTTCACTCCGGTTTGCATTCCGTCCCGATGAATGTCGGTGAAGTTGATGGCAGCCACCGGACAATCTTCGAATCGACGCGCCAGATCGATCGCTCGGATCCGCGTGGTCTCGGTCCATCCCTCGACGGCCACCATCCCATTGCGGGCATCGATGCCCAAAAC
>JAQAZR010000501.1:0-3991 GCA_032127235.1 Deltaproteobacteria bacterium | reverse complement strand
CAGCAGTGGCAGATTCCGGACACGCTTGCCAAAGCGATCCGCTATCACCATCGCCCAAGCGCCGCAGCGGATGACAGCCTCGTCTGTATCGTATCCATGGCCGACACCATCGCCAACATGGCCGCTGCCATGAGCATGGCCGGTCGCATCCAGAGCGGAATCGATGCGGTCATGTACATGGTGGATGACACCGTCATGGAGCGTCTGGCGCTTGGGGAAAAGGATATCGGCGTCATCATGGATGCCGCATTGGACGCGGTTGAAAAAATCATGCTCGAAATCGAGCCCACCTGACATAGACTCTCAGGGCAGTTCTTCGACGTGCCGCAGCAGAGGCGCAACGATTTTTTCCGCCAACCTTTCGAATTGTTCGTCGATCGGATCACTGCAGCCGAAACACAACCGGACGTATGGATCTTCCGACATGCCTCTCTGGAAATCGGTGCCAACCCATTTTTTTCGGACTGTTTCGATGGCGGCGTTCAGCGGTTTACCGCCTTCAACCGTCAACTTCAGGAAGTGCAGCGATACATCGGGGAAAAAGTGCAACGGCCGGCATAGGCCTTCCTTAAAAGTCTCGAGAATTTCCTTCAGGATCGCATCCGGCCGGTCAACCGGTCGGATGCGGGCTATACCGTCGGCGCCCACCAGAGTGGTCACTGGGGCCCGACCGTTCAGCGTCGATCCACACATGACGAGATGATAAATCCAGGCCGAGAGGTAATCCTTGGCTCTGCGCCGCGCGAAACGCACCTGGATGCGCCCCTGAGGGTACAGCCCCTCGAGTGCACCCGTCAGGCGAATACCGGACAGGGTTAGATCGACGGGAAGCGTCTCTGCGTGTTCATCTGCGATGATCTCCAGCAGTTTCGCGGCAAAGGCCTCGGTCTGCTTTTCCAGGACGCCGTAGAACAGCCGGCCGATGTTTCCCTGCGGCAGATCTCCCTTGGCCCGCTGGATCTGGTAATGGTCGGCCAAGTCATGACCCGAAAGCCGGGCCTCGATCAAATCCTGACGGATACGGTAGCCACTCAGGGCATCGAGACTGAAATTCTCCTTGTCCTGAGGCAGAAGACTTTTATCCTTTAAAAGGATACCGAGTCGCTGCTCGACCAGAAAGCGGGCCGGTAGTGAGTAAAATTGACACAACTGCTCTAAGCGCAGGGGTTGCCAATCCGTCGGCGGTGGCGCCAGCGGAACGTTGAAAAATGGCTGCGGGCCGTCTGAAACGGCGCCCCCGGCGGCGGCCATAAAATTTTCAAGCGAATAGCTGAAGAGCGCCGGATCGCTGTCGTCGAAGTAGCGCGGCGAGTAAGCCTGCAAAGGATGCCGGACCACCAGGTTCACCGCCGGAATGCCGTAGCTGCCCTCGATCGTGTCGATCAGCTCGCTGACGATCACCGAGGGGGGGATCTCGCTGTTGTCCTGCACACTCTGCCCCACATAGCTGATGTAAAATACCCGGGCGGCGGATACCAGCGCTTCCAGAAAAAGGTATTTGTCGTCCCTGCGCCGCGACCTGTCACCGGGTCTCGGAAATCGGGCCATGAGATCAAATCCCAACGGGGTGCTCTCCCTTGGAAACGCCGCAGTATTCATGCCGATCAGACAAACGACCTCAAATGGAATGCTGCGCATGGGGAGCATTGCGCAGAAGGTCACACCACCGGAGATAAATCCACCGCCGGCGTGGGTGCGCTCGAGCGTATCTTCGAGATGGGTGCGCACCACCTCCAGTTCGAGCGGCACCGCAAAACCGGCCCGTTCTTCGAGGTAACCGAAATTTTCGAGGATGCGGCGCAGTTGCTGCACTTCCTGTTCGGCATTCTCGTCGACGGAGATAAAGTGCTCCAGCAACTCGATGAAGACATCCCGCCAATCTGCGGGTGGCATGGACTTTTCGAGTCGCTCCGCCCACTCGAAAAGGTGTTGGAGGAACGCGATAAACCGACCCAGAACCATGGCGTCACTGCCTTCAATATGGTCGTAAGGCAGGATGCCGTCGAACATTCTGCGGTCGCTGCCCGGCATGGCGTAGCCCAGCAACAGCCGGTCGATTCCGGCCTGCCAGGTGTTTTCGGCCAGACCGGGCAAACCGATCCGCATCCGCCCTGCGGCATCGCGCCCCCAACGGATATTCACATCGCGAACCCAGCGCACGATCGACGTCAGATCGTCTGCCGTCAGGCCGAAGCGCTCTTTGATGCCCGTCAATTCGAGCAAGCCGAGGACGCGCGTGGCTTCGAACCGACTGCCCTTCAGATCAAGCAGGGACAGAAAACTCCGCAGCACACCCTTATTGCTGCCGGCGCCCTGGTCGGCAATGCTGTAAGGAATCGTATGCCCGGCATCGGTCTGGGTATCGAAAACGGCCCGAATGTAAGGCGTATATGCGACGATGTCCGGTGCCATCACGATGACATCGCGGGGCCGAAGATCCGGGTGTTCTTCGAACATGGCCAGCAGGCGATCGTGGAGCACTTCTATTTCGCGCAGCGGACCGTGGCAGGCATGAATCTGGACCGAGGCGTCGGCCGCGGTGGGACCGGCATCCTCGATCGCGATGCGATCCGCCGGTTGCGAATCCGACTGGTCGCGCAGGTAAAAAATATCTGCTTGGAGGTTGGTCAACAGGCTGTGTTCATCGACCGGCACGAAGCAGTCCTCGATGTGCGCTTCTGTGGCGCTGATCGAGACGAGAAATTCTTTTCCCAAACCGCCAAGGGATGCCAGCAGCGGATGTCCCTGTTCCATGTGCAGCGCATCCGCATCGACTGTTCCCCGGGCGATCTTGCGGGTGAGTCTGTGCATAGCGCGCCGGCTCAGGATATCGGCCCAGTATTCCCGGCAGGGATTCAGGAGGAAGAGATAGACCGGGCTGATTCGTGCGAGCCCGGCAAGGACCTGAAGGTGAAAAGGCGGCAGGTAAGAAATACCGAAGACCGAGATGCGGGACGGCAGGCCGACGGTTGCGACCGGAAGCGTGTCGAGCCGCCGCAAGAGATTTCTGTGAAGGCGGGCCCGGTGAACCCTGTCCTTGCCGCGCGAGAGGTCGCGCCACAGTTCGGCCTGCCAAAGATCATCGGAGCCATTGCCCCCCTGCCCCGCCTCCCATTGAAGTATCATTTCCGGTCGAAAAACCAGGTACTGATCAAAGAGGTCGGCCACCCTGACGGCCAGCTGATATAATTTTACTCCCTTTGCATCGTCGACCAGATACCGTTTGAGATCGGCAAAGGCCGGCCGCCTTAAAACGGCCGGGAGACGCTTCATGACCCTGAAAGTCAGGATTTCGGGGTCAAAGGGCGATGGGTCCGGAAGGTCGGGCAGGATCCGCCGAAAGAGGTCATCCAAAAAGGCATTCGGAAAAGGAAACGCCATGTTGGCGCAGATGCCGTTGCGCCGAGCAAGTGCCATCGACACCCAGCGTTCCATGCCCCGGCTTTGAACAATAACGGTCTCGGGTTCAAGCGCCGTTGCGAGCGGTCGACTGACGACCTCCGCCAGTCGGTCGGCGAGAATCTCGAGCCGATTGCCGGTAAAAATCCTCAGCCCGGACATGCATGTCTCCCGTTCAACAACTGATGCCGTTTTTCAGTCGCCTTCACCTTTTCCTCTTTTCCGCGTTTGGTGTGAACCAGTTAGCCGTCGAATGTCCGTCGCTAATTGGCAATCTGCACGCCTTCATGCCAGGACGTGTTGGTCGAGCACGAAACAGGTAAAAGTTCCCGCAAAAACCGTTTCTTCGCCTCTCTTAACGGTGACCGGAACGATTTTTTTCTTGCCCGAACTTTCTTTCACACGAGCCTCGGCCATCACTTTTTCGCCGGCCTTGACCGGCTTGAAAAATTTGACCTCGGCCGCCCCGAGCACAACGTTGGGATGGTTGACGGCGATCATGGCCGCATGATCGGCCAGGCCGAAGATGAACCCGCCATGCACTAAACCGAGATCGTCCACGATCATCTCGTCGGAGGTATCCATCTCGACT
>JAQAZR010000500.1:0-5337 GCA_032127235.1 Deltaproteobacteria bacterium | reverse complement strand
TTCTTTTTCAGAAAGTCATCCGGCTCAATACCGGCCTGTTTTAGAATGGCCCGCAGCGTGCCTTCGGGCATGTTCCCGGGATGATTAGGGATGGTGGTATAGCGGTCGGCCTCCTTGCTGTACCAGATCTCATGACTTCCGGCCGCCTGGCGGTCAAACACAAAGCCGAATGTCTTGAGACGCTTGACGATCTGGCGATATTATAAACCTGATAGCCGTCCCATGTCAGGCGTTGACAATCAGCGGATAGTCAAATGAATCAGCAATCGCGGCAAGGTTCAAGTCATCGGAGCGCTGCGCACGTGCCTCGATCAGCTTTCTGGCCACATCACGGGCGATCTCCAGGGCCTCGGTCGCCGTTCGTCCCTGGGCTATCAGTCCTTGCACATCATCCGAAGTTGCCAGATAAACTCCCTCGGGAAGCTTCTCTATATGGATGTTGATGATTTTTTCCATGTCTTTTCCTACTGACTGAAGACTCTTTTCATCTGATTTTTCTGAATGTATGGTAAGTTTAACCCAGATCTACCGATAACTAAAGCATCAAATCGGGCAACGATTTTATTCGAACCCCGGTTTCAACATCCGGGTGATGTCCTCCGGGAAGGCCATGCAGAGCGTTTCGTTGAAGAGGTTGCGCAGGGCCCCGATGTCCGGTGTTCCCAGGGACTGGTTGAAGAAAGTCCGCGGGGAAAAGAGCAGGTGGAAGCGGGAGAAGCTGTCGGACAATCTACCGGTGAAATAGTTCATATTGAAGCTGAAAATCCCCATCTTGTCGTAGGCTGCCATCAGACGGCTCAGCCCGACGGCGATGTCGGCAAGGTCCTGATCGGTCAGCCCCAGCGTGCCGTTCACCCCGTCGACCACGGCCAGAACATCGCCGGCTACCCCGAGTGGTGCGTAGCTGACCAGCCAGCTGGTGCGGCCGATGCGGCCCAGGTACCGTTCGCCTGCTTCCTGTTCATGGGCCACGAGATCGTCCCAGTAGTTGGATTGGTTGCGCTCCAGGTAGGTCTTTGCCGCCGCCAGTTCTTCGCGCATCAGGTTGGGGGCCGACGAGGTGGTAAAGACCTGCAGGTGAGCGTGGATCAGGGAGCTGCCCGACGGCGGCATGTAGTTCCAGTTGATCAGGTGGTAGACCGATTCGGGGTGGCCCAATGCCTCTATCCGACGGAAAAAGGCCATTGCCAGCTGAAACGCTTTGGTGATCCGCTGGGGCTCGATTTCCGTCATCGGGAAATAGTGCCGGGATCCCATTGTGGCCACGGCTCCCAGACTGTCATAGGGGGCGATGTTGGGGAACAGCACCATGTCCTCGGCGGTCATGCGCCCCTCGGCGATAATTTCGGGCGGAAAACAGGGTGTCACCTGCATGACCCGTTCGGCGCAGAAGGGGCAGGTCTTTTCGGTGCCGGCGACAATTTTCTCAAAGTCGGGCTTTTCCCACTGCAGTTTCATAAAGTGGCAGATCCGCGCAGTTCTTCCGGTCAGGGGGTCTTGCCGGATTTCGCTCGGAATCGATCTGCGGGCCATCTCTTTTGCGGGGTTGAGCACAACCGTTTCTTTTTTTTGGGCCTTGAATTCCATAACACCTCCCGGGGTTTGAAGGTTCAGGGCGTGTCCATCCATAAATGGTCTTTTTTCCACTGGGTCCCGCCTACGGCGGGATTATCCGCGTGTTTTCGGCTGCGGCGTACATCGCGTACGCCTCGCCGCAAATCCCGCCGGGGCGGGATGCGGCCTTGCCCAGCGAAAAAAATCCACATTTATGAATTGGACACTCAACAGTGCCATCAACTATTCGTGAATGGGTTTAAGACGAACTTCTGTTCGGTGATCGGCTGCCCCCACCGGCGCACCGCATGCTCCTGGACGAGGCGAAATCCGATCTCTTCGTACAACCTGCGGGCGCGGGTCAGCCCCTCGAAGGTCCACAGGAAAATAGAAGGGTACCCCTTGCGCCGGGAGAAGGCAACCGCTTCTTGCATCAGCGCCCGGCCGATGCCGCTACCTTGATGGGCCGGCGCGACGATGAACCAGCGCAGCCGTGCCCCTTCGGCGTCGGCTCGCTTTCCGTCGATGGCGATGGATCCGGCAAACCGTCCGTCCAAAAAAACCACCCACAGTCCGTCACGGTCTACTTCAAATTCGCTCACGAATTCGGAGAGTTCACGGGCGACCTGGGCCTCGAAACTCGCATCGAATCCCCAGTGCTCATGGTAATAGACCGCATGGGCTTCCGTGATTCTTCCAATGGCGCCCGGCGCGTAGCCCTGAAAATTGAGCCGACCGGTTGACGGCGGTGACATGAGATTAAATCATCCCTTTTCGGACGGATTCGGGTCAATAGAAAATTTCAGTGTAGACCATCGAGCCCGGAAAGCGGTCGTCCACGAGCCAGGTGATATCCCGGACCATCTCCCCGCGGCCGCAAAGGTAAAAGTCGTAGCGGTCGGGCTCCAGACGTGACGCAAGATAATCGGTGACACGGCCGTGAAACGTCCCCGCCCCAGACGGATCTTCTTCGGACAGACAGGCGACATAGCGTCGTGCCTTTGAGCGAAAGAGAGAAGCATAATAACATTCGCCGGCTTGCCGGACGCCATGCAAGAGGGTGAAACCACTGACGCCGGCGCGGGCCATGGCGGCAAAAGGGGCGACGCCGGTGCCGGTAGCGACGAAAACCGGTGGTCGCGCAGACGCCTGAAATACGAAATAACCGTGAGGCCCGCTGAATGTAAAAGCAGTGCCGACGGGGGCCGAGGAGAGCAGCGGTGAAAACCGTCCCTCGGCAAACTGACGGATGCAGAGCACCAGCACCGCATCAACGGGTGCGTTGGCGAGTGAGTAATCTCTTTCGAGCCCTCCATGGATGAGCCGAATTCTCTGACCGGCCGTGAATTCGAAGCCGGAGGGCCGGGAGAAAACCGCTTCGAAGGTGTTGTCCGAGAGCTGCCGTCTTTCCAACAGTGCGGTGTCGTATGTGATGTCTGCCATTCACTTTTTCCAGAGGACATCCGCCTCGCCGGCCAGGTGATTGCAGTAGCGGGCGAGCACGAAGAGATAGTCGGAGAGACGGTTGAGATAGACAAGGACGGCCTGGTAGGCGTCCGGCGTCTGACCGGTCGTCTTGCCTTCGGACAGACCCACAACATGCCTTTCCGCCCGCCGGCAGACGGTTCTGGCGACGTGGGCCAGGGCGGCCGTCATGCTGCCGGCGGGTAGGATAAACCCTTTCAGTGGCGGCAGGTGCTGCTCCATGCGGTCGATGGCTGTTTCCAGGTAGCGGCTCTTTTGTTCGTCGAAGGGTTCGAGAGCCGCGGCCGATGGAGACCCGGGTGTGGTGGCCAGGCAGGCACCGATATGAAAGAGATCCGACTGAATCCGACGGATTTCGGAAACGCTTTCGTGGCTTTCTTCCATCGCTGCGGTGAGCGCGCCGAGGCATGAATTCAGCTCGTCGACCTCACCGTAGGCCTCGGTGCGGACGTTGTTTTTGGCAACTCTTTCGCCGCTGAACAGGCTTGTTTTTCCCCTATCACCACTGCCGGTATAAATTTTCATCACTTCCTATCTTGCGTTTGTAATCGAACTGGCCAGACGCTGCTAACAGCATTGGCTTATCTTCGATAGACGAGTTGGCTGACTTCGGGCAACAGGCTTTCGGCGCACTGCTGGCGGCGGTCGCCAGCGGTCAAGGCAGCCGTCTGACCGCCAGCATGGTGATGTCGTCGAACTGTTCCGCACTGCCGATATGAGCTTCGAGGGCTTCGGAAATATTTTTCAGCACTGCTTCCGCTGAATAGCCGCCGGCCTTGAGCAGCCTCAGGAGTCTCTTTTCACCGAAAAATTCGCCCTCGGCCATCCGGGCTTCGGTGACCCCGTCGGTGTAGCCGAAAAATATGTCACCCGGCGCCATGGACGTCTGCCGCATGTCCAGTTTCGCATCGGCCTGCACGCCGACGGCCGGTCCGGTCGGGCCAAGGTGAACTTTTATGGTGCCGGCATTGTCAAGGATATAGGGCGGATCGTGTCCGCCGTTGATGTAGCTCAGTTCCCCGGTCGACGGGTTCAGCACCCCGAAGAAAAGAGTTGCGAACATGGCCAGGTCTTCGTGATTTTTGACGATGTAGGCGTTTGTCAGACGCACGGCCTCAAGGGCCGTACGGTGCGAAAGACGGACGTCAGCGGGTGCTTCCGGTGACGTTCTGTTTTCCGGTGATTCGGTTATGTGACAATCGAGTCCCTGCAGGGAGGTTTGGCCGGAGAAGATCCGGATGAGGCTGCGGAAGAGCGCCATGAAAAGCGCCGCGCCGACCCCCTTGTCGCAGACATCGGCGATGACCAGCCCCAGCGAACCGTCCGGAAGTTCGAAGACATCGTAGAAGTCGCCCGAAACCTGGCGGGCCGGTTTGATGAAAGCCGCAAACTCCCAGCCTGTCCGCCGCGGCAGCATCGCCGGAAGGAAATTTTTCTGCATTTCCCGGCCGCGTTCCATCTCGGTGTTCAAGGCCTGCGAATAGGCCCTGACCTGTTCCAGGCTCTGCTGCAAGGCAGCCTCGGCCTTCCGGCGTTCGCTGATGGCTTCCGATATCCGTCGATACATCTGGTTGAAGGCCGCAATCACGTCGCCCAATTCGTCCCGCCGGTGCACCGATGCGGCATAGAAATCCGGGGTCGAGCGATCGTTGCTGATGGCCTCACCGGCCAGCACCAGATCTTTTCTCAGTCGCAAGATCGGGTTGACGACGATCGGCTGCATGGCGCTCCAGGCGCCGACGGTGACGAAAATCGATATGATGAGGATCAGTCCGGCAATGCGCAGAATGAACGCCTTCAGTTCACGCTTCACCGCGGTGGCATCCTGCCGCAGGACGAGCACGTTGGCCCTCTTCAGTTGCGGTTGCCGCCAGGCCATGTCGATGCGGCGGCCGTCCGGGCTTTCCGCCTGCTGTACCCCAGCGGCCGTAACTTCGGAGAACGAGATATCCGGAGGCTCTCCGAAGCTGCCGATCCTGTTGCCATCGAGGTCGTAGAGGGTTCCACCGACGATTTCGGAGCAGCCCTTCAATTGTCTGACCTGGTCGAAAACCTGCGCCGCGTCGGCCGTGGACGGCAGCAGGGTCATGAGCACCTCGATCTGGGCCCACACCACTGAGCGCATCTGCTGAATGAGCTCCTTTTCCCGCTTCATGGTGGACGGGATCAGGATGATCGTTTCTATCACCACGACGCTCACAAACACGTAGAACACAATCCGCCGCGACAGTCGCGATCGGGTCGGTTTCAACCACCGCTTCAAGGCAATTATCATAAATTGTTCCCTTGGCAACGAGG
>JAQAZR010000499.1:0-4283 GCA_032127235.1 Deltaproteobacteria bacterium | reverse complement strand
TCTTATTTCGATTCGCAGGTTTTCAGAAATTTTGCCCAGATTCTGGATGACTGGGCCGCCAGCGACCCCGGCGTGCTGGCCTATTTCGGCGGCAAATCCCTGATGCAGCAGTCTCACGGCCAGTCGCTCATGTCATTTTTCCATTCCAGATTCCAAATCGAGGGCCTGTATATACTGGACGAGCCGGAAACCGCCCTTTCCCCGAAGAGTCAACTCGAATTGTTGACGCTCTTGAAAAATGCGGGGAATGCCGGACACGCTCAGTTTATCATTGCCACCCATTCGCCGATCCTGCTCGCTTGCCCTGAGAGCCGTATTTTCAGCTTTGACTGCACGCCTGTTAGAACAGTGGAATACGAGCAAACCGAACATTATCGCATCTACAAGCGTTTCATGGTAGACCGGACGCACTACCTGCGGTAGGACACCTTTCGAAACCGGTTTTACGGGTGGAGGCGCCCACCTTATTTTTGTGCTGCTGCAGTTGTGTCAGTTGAGTCGGTTAGGTCGGTTTTGTCAGTTTCAGGATCTCATTGATTTTACGGACTATACGCTCATGGCCCTTAAGCCACCACTGGTTCCGGGCTACGAGTTCTGAGTTTCGAGTTTCAAGTTTCAAATTTCTATTTGCGGGTCTGATTCAGTTTTCGTACTAAAGTATTGTCTGGCGGCTGCAGCCGTTTCTTCGGGGGGCGTAAAAGTGGTCATGTCGCCCAGCATGACCTCGAAGCCGGTGTGGTCGTTGCGTACCCAGGGAGCGTGGTTGGCGCGGACCATAAAGACCATGCGCAGTTCGAGACGGCTGTCCGGTTCCTCTATCGCCAGCAGCCCCAGGTTATAGCCGTTACGGCCGATGCTGCGGTAATATTTCTGAATGTTGATGATCCCGGTTGCCAGATCCTCCCATTGACTTGACACCAATGCAACCAGTGAATAAGCGCCGGGCAGAATGCCCCAGATTTCGAAAAATCCTTCCGGTGCAAAGGCCGCCATCCATTCCCAGAGGCCGGTCCGGCCGATGTAGCGTACCCCTTCTTCTTTCTCGTGTTCAAGGTAGACGGAGAAAAGTTCACGCCCGGTGTCTCGATGGAATTGATCTGTTTTTTTCTTTAAAAATCGGTGGTGATTGGAGGCGATGCGATCGGCGTTGATCTGCAGATGAGGGTGCAGCAGCGAGCCCCCGGCTGACGGCAGGTGGTTCTGAGTGATGGCCGTGAAGAACGCCAGAGGATCATGGTTTCGAACACGTTCGAGGTAATTGCGGCAATTGAGGAGGCTGTTGGTGTATGAGGACAGGGAGGCCGTACCGATTTCGACGAAATGATCATCATTGAACAGGCTGACGGCGGAATGGTTTCCATAAGGATAAAGGTTTGGAAATAATAGGGAATCCCCTTGCATCATGCGGCCTTCCGGCGCCAGATCCGGATCGAGACGGGGTGTCTTCGCGTTTACCTGGGGCCGGCAGAATGGACAGGCAGCCCGATCGCCTATGTCGGGCGGCGGATCCGGTAACTCCTCGTTGCCGACATCTTTTTCGTTTACGCGGCTGAAGGCGATCCGGCAAGAGCGTCCGGAAATCGGATGGGTTCGAATCTCGATCGGTTTTTCAACCCGCTGACCGGAAGGGTCGATAAAGATGGCCGAAATCCGGTGACATTCGAAGGTGACGCCTGGGTTGTGCATCATCGCTTGACCTCCCGTTTGCGTTTTTTAGTACCATCGCTTGACACCTCGGTCAATCACACTTAAGATTTAACCGTTAAAAAAAACAAACGCTCCCTGACGGCAACCGCCTATACCTGCCTTAGCGGGCTGGGGAAGGACGGAAGAGAGGATTTCATGGCAGTAAAACCGTCATCAAAACAAAAAATTATGATCGATCTTCAAAAGCTGAACGAGCTCAACGCAGATGGATGTGCGGCCTGCGGCAATAAGTTCACGTTGGGCGAGACGGCTGTTGTCGCTTGCGGCGCCTGGGCGGGCGGTGCAAAATTCATTCACGAGAACGAGGCGGTGTGGGATGCCGAAAGTCGAAGCTTCGTGGAACGCCGCTGCTTTGAGACCCGTAGGGGAAAAATAGGATGAGCCGATTCGTATCGGTCCCCCAAACGCATCTCGTTGACTTTTTCTGTTGACAGTCTCGGGCTGTTGGGATAAAGATTCTTGCAATTTTTTCGGGCCAGTGTATGAGGGCATTTCTGGTGCTGATATTGTGGCGATACTTTCTCACGTGACATTTCATGTTGGGTAACTTCTCGAGTTGGTCTGAACTTGAGCTGAATTGACAATGCTCTAAATCGCAATGCCCGTTTTGAACCCCTGAGCGGCTAAAAGCCCTCGGGGGTTCTTTTTTATTCAAATGCTTCCCTGTGATATGTGAGTGCCTGCCTATTGGGAAGTCGGTTACCTGCCGATTCCGAAATCTTGTTGCCTAATTGAGTTGCAATTGCGCAGCCAGTGACACGGGATTTAAACGGATCAGTGTTTTAGTAAAACCGTTGCCGAATACTGAACAATGAATTGGATGCCGTCTATTTTCCGGCTTTACGCTTCGTATCGAACATGCCTTCCAAGGCTTCTAAGATCCGATCCGGGTTGATTTCTTCCAAGCAGTTGCGTTCCGGACAGTCCGGTCTATCGGTATCGAAGCAGGGGCTGCAGGGTGACGCGGACTTCACAATGCGGACGTGGTCGCCGAACGGGCGCCACCGGTCCGGATCCGATGGCCCAAAGATGACCAGGGTCGGCACACTCAGAAAGGCTGCCAGATGGCTGACGCCCGAATCGTTGCCGATGTAAATGACGGCGGATTCAAGGACAAAGATCAATTCTTGAAACGTCCGTGTTTTAACGACTTGTGGTTGTGATTGCGGGCAGTGTTGCAGCGCCGCTTCGAGATCGACTTCCGCCGGACCCAGGATGATTGACGGTTGCAGGCCGCGCTTTTTCAATTCTGCAGCGACCATCATAAATCCTTCCAGCGGCCAGCGTTTTTTCACGCTCCCGGCGCCGGGGCTGATGATGGCCCGTGCACCGGCGCGGCGTTTTCTGTTCGCGTCACTTTTAAGGTGAAATAGGGCTTGTGAAAACCGGCGGCGGGCCTCTTTGTCCAGCAGATTACAGTTCCGCACCTGGCGGGCCAGAAAATCGGTTATGTGATTTTTTTGAGACACAGCCGGCCATGGCAAGATACGGTACACTTGGAGTCCGTTGATTTTTTTCACCGACATTTCCAGGAGTTCTGAAAACGAAAACAGCAGTATGCTGCGGTAGGTTGACATAAGTGTGACCACCTCCGGGTCGATCCGATCGGTGTAGAGACTGGCAAACCGGGCAGATTCCAGTGGATAAGAGGTGTCGAGGACGCCGAGGTCGACAGCCAGACGACCAAAACTCGAGCGACAAATACCGTCTATGCGGGGAATGGTGGTCCTGAGGGCTTTGAGGATCGGAAAGGTGACAACGAAGTCACCGAGTGCTCCCTGGTGGATGATCAACAGTCGGTTTTCAGACATCATTTATAGGTCCACACGATTCGGCGAAATCACCGCTCGACGGTTCGGGTCAACACCCGCATACGACCGGCAGGATTTTTCTTGACGATATTTGGCCGGTCGAACCTCGAACCGACGGCAGCGCCTATTGGAACGATTTTTTCCCTGCCAATGATGCGGCTCTTCCAAGTTTTATAAAATCAGTCTATAACAATTCATTGGAGGTGGTCAATTATGCGAAATTCCTACCGTTATGTCGTTTTTATCGTTTTCGTTGCCCTGCTGCTTTGCGCGCACCTTCTAGCCGCTCAGCCATCGGCGGATACGACCGAAACCGACCAAAACCCGGCCGTCACACTGCACCCGGAAGTGGGAAAGACCATGCTCGAGCAGGCCGGAAGGGTCAAAGAGGACTTCGTCAACCAAGCCCGATCGCTCTTCTATCGGTCCCCCTTAGACTGGAACCTGGAGACGCTTCAGGACATGTATCGCTGGTCGATCGGACTGCCGCTTCAAATTCCGTACCTGGTGCAGAAGATAATGGAGCAGAGCCGGCTTCTCGGTGTGGCCGGGTCCCTTTTGGTGCTCACCTTCATCGGGGCCGTCATTTACAGTCTCATCGGGCGCAACAGGGTGCTGGCGCGGTTGGTCAGAGTGTTGCAGCCCTTCGAGAAAATGCTGCCGGCAGCGCTGTATCCCTTTTTTATTTCGCTCATGAAAGTCCTGGTCTCGGCCTTGATACCGTTGATCCTGCTGGGAGGATTTTCTCTGATCGATGCGTTCATC
>JAQAZR010000498.1:0-2855 GCA_032127235.1 Deltaproteobacteria bacterium | reverse complement strand
GGCAGCCGCCGGGTCAGCCAGGGCGGTTTTTTGGTTTTGGTTCTCAATTCAGGTCTTCCTTACAACTGGTGGTCTCGTAAAAAGTCAGAATTCAGACGGCTTTGTAAAAATTTCAAGATCAAGGCGCGCAAATTCATCGGAATGAGGCGTACTTATCGTACGCCGCAATGAGGATGAATGCAGCGCAACATAGATAATGGACTTTTTACGAAGGTGTCACGATTCAGATGTCGTTAAGTTGTCAACCTCGTCCCGTTCCAGCGCTGCCAGCTCGGTGCCGAAAACGGTCTGTATGTGACCCTTGAAAACGCGCCGCACGGACGCCATGCTCAGTGACCGGCCGGATGCCAGTTTCAGCGAAGTGACCCCCACGTCGGGAAGACCGCACGGGTTGATCCAGCCGAAGGGTTCGAGTGACACGTCGATGTTGAAGGCCAGGCCATGGTAGGTGATGCCGCGGCGAATGGCGATGCCGATGCTCCCCATTTTGCTGTTGCCGACCCAGATACCGCGGTTGACCGGGTTGCGCACGGCGGCCACCCCCCATTCGGCGGCGGTGCGGATCATGACTTCTTCCAGAAAATGGACGAGGTCTTTGACACCCATTTTGGCCGCCTCCAGGTCGAGGACCAGGTAGGCCACCAGCTGGCCCGGTCCGTGATAGGTGATGTTGCCGCCCCGTTCGGCCTGGATGACCTGGATGCCGGCGTTTGCGAGGAAGTCGGTCGGAACGATCAGGTTTTCCCGGCCGCCGCGGCGGCCCAGGGTGAAAACCGGCGGGTGTTCGAGCAATATAAGAAGATCGGTGGCCAGAGCACCGGTCTTGCGCGCCGCGACGAGGCGGTGCTGCAGTCGCAGGGCCTCGCCATAGTCGAGCAAACCCGGTTCGAAGACCCGCCAGGCTGCGGGTCGCTCTGCTTGCATCCGATGCTCCATGAAAAAGGTTACCGAGAACCTGCCGACCTCATCCGCAGCGCCTTTGCCAGGTCAGTCCTTCATCCCGCCAGGCACGGCTTGCGGGCGGCGGCCACCTCGTCCAGGCGGCGGACCTTGCTTTTGTGCGGAGCGTCGTGCAGGAGCTGCGGGTTCTCCGCGGCTTCCCGGGCAATCTGTTGCATGGCGTCGATGAACCGGTCAAGATCCTCTTTGCATTCGGTCTCGGTGGGCTCGATCATGATGGCGCCCGGAACGACCAGCGGAAAGTAGATGGTAGGTGGATGGAACCCGTAGTCCATTAACCGCTTGGCCATGTCGAGGGTCGTGACGGCATAAGGCGCCTGGTTCTTGTCGCTGAACACGCACTCGTGCATGCACGGCCGGTCGTGGGGGAGGTGGAAGGTCCCTTTGAGCTTCTCTTTAATGTAGTTGGCGTTCAGGACCGCCAGCTGACTGGCTTTTTTCAGGCCGTCGGGTCCCAGGCTCAAAATGTAACTGTAGGCGCGCACCATGATGCCGAAATGTCCGTGAAAGGTGTCGAGCTTGCCGATCGATTGCGGAAACTCCTCGGAAAGCGTGTACGTGTCACCTTCCTTGATGACGCGCGGCACCGGTAAAAAGGGCTCGAGTTTTTTGTGGACGCAGACCGGCCCTGAACCCGGCCCGCCGCCGCCGTGCGGGGTGGAAAAGGTTTTGTGCAGGTTCAGATGCAGGACGTCGACGCCGATCGCTTTAAGGTCGACGATGCCCATTACGGCATTCATGTTGGCGCCGTCACAGTAGACCAGACCGCCCTTGGCGTGGACGATGTCGGTGATCTGCCGGATGTTCTGTTCGAAAAGGCCGAGTGTGTTGGGATTGGTCACCATGATGCCGGCGGTTTCCTCGTCCATGACGGCCGCCACGACCTCGGCGGTCAGAACGCCTTTTGCTCCGGAGTGGATCGGGACCGGGCGGTAGCCGCACAGAGCCGCGCTGGCCGGGTTGGTGCCGTGGGCCGTGTCGGGGATGATGATCTTGGACCGCTGGGAGCCCTTGCTGCGGTGATAGGCATAGATCAGCAGCATGCCGGCCAACTCACCGTGGGCGCCGGCGGCCGGCTGCACTGAGACCGCATCCATGCCCGTTATTTCTGCCAGAAAACGCTGCAGGTCATGCATCAGCGCGAGGGCGCCCTGGGCGAGCTCCGACGGCAGCAGGGGATGGGCGGCGGCGAGGCCCGGCAGTCCCGCCTGCCGTTCGTTGGTCTTGGGATTGTACTTCATGGTGCAAGAGCCGAGCGGGTACGTGCCGGTATCCACCCCGAAATTCCAGGTCGACAGTCGGGTGTAATGGCGCACCAGATCCACTTCGCTCAGGTCGGGAAAATCCGGTCCGGAGCCGGTCAGGTCCGGATCGAGGGAGCTGACCGGAACGTCGCGGCGGGGCAGCGAATAGCCGCAGCGGCCTTTGCGCCCTTTTTCCCACAGCAGCGGTTCGTTGAGGATCAGGCCGGTTGTTCCGAGGGTATCGGTCATGACCGCACCTCCTTGACCAGGTTGTCCAGGTCTTGTTTGCCCGCAGTTTCCGTCGCGCACATCAGGGTGCAGTCGGAAAGCTCCGGGTAGTACTTGGCCAGCGGCAGTCCGGCGACGATTTTCTTGTCGAGCAGGCGTCTGTAAACAGTGTCGAAATCCCCCGGAAAACGAACCACGAACTCATTGAAGGTCGGGCTCGCAAAAGGCGTGTTGAAGCCGGCTTGCGCCAAACTGTTTTTGAGGTATTCGGCCTTGTCGCGGTTGAGCTGTGCCAGTTCGCGAAAACCGGTTGCACCCAGTGCGGCCATGTACACGGCCGCGGTCAAGGCACAGAGGCTGTTGTTGGTGCAAATGTTCGACGTGGCTTTTTCGCGGCGGATGTGCTGTTCGCGGGTGGCCAGG
>JAQAZR010000497.1:0-2796 GCA_032127235.1 Deltaproteobacteria bacterium | reverse complement strand
GATGATGTCACCACTCTGGGTTCGAATTTCGATGCAGGTGGTGTCTCCGCCGTACTTGAGGTAGGTTTTTCCGGAAACGGGTATCGATCCGCGGGATCCCCAGCATTTAATGATCATCGCTCGGCCTCAACAGACTTGAATGATTTCTTCACATTCCAAATGGGCACCCTCACTGCGGATTCATTCCCAAAAAGGTATGCCAGAGACCTGCGCCGATCCATTGCTGCCGCACGATGGACCCAACCCGGACCAACTGCTCTGAAATTGCGCCGGCTTGACTGCGCATCAGCCCTGACAGTATAAACCATTTTTTTTGCAGAAACCCGGTGGACATCACCAGCAGGCGCATGACATCGTAGTGAATGTTGGCCACCAGAAGGTCAGCGGGATTTTCAATAAACGCTTCTGCCCGGCCCTGCACCGCCAGAATGCGATCGGCCATGCCGTTCATCCGGAAGTTTCTTGCGGCGGTGCGCACGGCCAGCAGGTTGCTATCCACCGCCAGTGTCGACCGGCTTCCCAGTGCTGTGGCGGCAAGGGCCAGAACCCCGGTTCCTGTACCAAGGTCGATGACGGCTTGCGGCCGCTCCTCGGCATAAACGGTTTCCAAGGCGCACAGGCAGGCACGCGTCGTCGCGTGCGTGCCGCTTCCGAAAACCACTCCGGGGTCCAAAACGAGTCGGTTTAGGCCCCCTTCGGCGTCGCGTTCTAGTCGTTCGGTTTCCCAGACCGGCACGATATCAAACCGTCCAACGGAATAGGAGACCGGGCGTTCTCCGAGCCACTCGGCGTACGGCATCTGAAAGGCGTCGATCATTTCCAACTGGGGCTGGGCTGCCAGGAGCGCAGCGATTCTCTTCCGGCACGCCCGGCTATAGAAGAGAAAGGAAAACCCGTCTTCTTCCCAATTACCGATGAAGCCGGGGGCCGAAAGGTCCATTCCCGGTGCCACACGGCCCTTCAGATAGTAGATATAAAGCTCTTCATCGGGGCCGGCGACAATCGCCTCCGGTCGGTCACTCCTTTTCATATTTCGGCAATTCGTCCAGGTACCACTCCATCGGGTCAACCAGCGTATACCCCAGGTCCTTGAGCTTGCGCTTGATACGGGCCACATTCTGGGTCAGCAGGTAAGGAAAGACCGCGCGCTTGTCTTTTTCAAAGTACCGCGCCACCAGAACGCTGCCGAAAGAAATGCCTTCCTCGGTGATGGCATCGACGATCTTCTTCATCTGGCCGACCTTTTCTTCGACCAGGATGCACAAAAGGGTACCCGGCTGGCCGAAGCCCAGCACATTGATAAAAGCGCGCAGCAGGTCACGCACGGAGAGGATCCCCTTGAGTTTGCCCTCCTTGTCGACGACCGGCAGGGCGCCGACCCTCAGCTCCTGAATCAGCACCAGCGCATCCTGAATGGTGTGGTGCGGCCCGATCGTTTTCGGGTCGGTCGTCATGATATCCTTGACCTTGAGATCTTTTACTTTTTCCGTCTCCGCTGTGCGGGCCGGGTCCTTTATCATGCTGTACGGCAGGGCGCTGCGGATATCCCGATCGGTTACGATACCGATCAGCCGGCCGTCGGCATCGATTACCGGCAGGTGGCGGATCCGGTTTTGCGACATTTTCTCGTAGGCGTCAAAAACATCCGCCTCCGGACCGGTAGTGATTACCTTTTGGGTCATCGATCGGCTGACAAACATTATCTACCTCCAGTGTGTGCTTCCTTCCAAGAATTGCGTAAATGACAGGAAATGATCAAATGGTTTCAGCACGGCCATTTATTCTCCCAGCAGGGCGGCGACGTGGTTGCGGGCGAGTTCCGGCAAACGCCGCAGGCAGTATCCGCCTTCGAGCACCGAGACGGTCCGACCGTTGCAGTGGTGGTCGGCGATTTCCATTATCCGCTTCATGACCCAAGAATACCACTCCGTGGTCAGGTTCATGTCCGACATGTCGTCGTCCTTGTGTCCGTCAAAGCCGGTTGAAACAAGCACGAAACCGGGATGAAACCGCTCGAAGTCTTTGGCCAGGGTTTCCTCCACCAAGGCCGTGTACTCCGCATCGCCCTGGCCTGGCAGAACCGGATTGTTTTTAGTGTACCCGTAACCGGGGCCGGAGCCGAATTCGAACTCTCTGCCGGTGCCCGGAAAGGCGAAAGTGGGGTGCTCATGGATGGAGTAGTAAAACACGGTCGGATCCTGCTCGAAGATGTGTTGGGTGCCGTTACCGTGATGGACGTCGAAGTCGATGATACCGATTTTTTCGATTTCCCACTCTTGCTGCAGATAGCGCGCGGCAATGGCCACGTTGTTGAAGTAGCAGAAGCCCAAGGCGTGGTCTCTCTCGGCGTGATGGCCGGGTGGACGCACGGCACAAAACGCATTGTCGATTTCGCCCTCCATCACCATGTCGATGGTCCGCAGGATGCCGCCCACGGCCAGAAATGCCGCATCATAGGTGTCGGCGCACATTTGGTTGTCCGGATGTTCGAAGACCCTTTTCCCGGAGAAACAAGTGTCGCCGAAGCTGTCAATGTAGGCGCTGTCATGGACGGTCTCGATCCATCGTCGTTGGGCGGGGTTGGCTTTGATGCGGACCAGTTTGGGCAGCAGCCCGCCTTCTTCGATACCTTGGTAGATGGCCGTGAGCCGTTCCGGTATTTCGGGGTGGTACGGGCCGGTTTCGTGGAGTAGAAATCTTTCGTCATAAAGGAAGCCTGTTTTTCTCATATAGCCATCCGAGATTCAGTGTGTGAACCTATTTGACGATCTTTTGAAAGATCTGGAAAGCGGCCTG
>JAQAZR010000496.1:0-3327 GCA_032127235.1 Deltaproteobacteria bacterium | reverse complement strand
CGCGTGCTTACGCCAAAAGCACGATGCACCGCACGGAAGATGAAAAAATGGCGGTGATCATTCAACATCTGACCGGCTCCGTGAACGGCAGCACGTATTACCCGGCGATTTCAGGCGTGGCCCAGTCTTACAATTTTTATCCCGTCTCCGACATGAAACCCGAAGAGGGAATTGCGCACATCGCCATGGGCCTTGGGAAAACGGTGGTGGAAGGCGGCAAATCGCTGCGCTTCTCACCCCGCTACCCGCAGCTGCTGCCCCAATTTTCGACGGTGGAGGACATCCTGAACAATGCGCAGCGCTTCTTTTACGCCCTTAACCTGCAGCATTTTCCAAACGATTTCGGTATGCCGCAAAGCTTCACCGATGATGTGACCCTGGTCAAGATCGAGGTCGATGCCGCCGTCGATCATCCGGCGGTACGCCACCTGTGCAGCATTTACAATCCCCAGGATCACCGCATTCGGGATGTCTACTCCCCCCAGGGGCATCCGGTCGTGACGTTCGCCGGTATCCTGAAGTATCAGTCGTTTCCTCTGCCGGAAATTCTAACGGAGATCCTCGAAATCGGCCGCAGGGGAATGGGCTGTCCGGTGGAAATAGAGTTCGCCGTCGATCTGCCCTTCAACGGGGAGGACAAAAAGGAATTCGCGTTGCTGCAGATTCGCCCGATGGCCATCAGCCGGCACGATCACGCGGTCGACATCACCGAAGCGGATATGGCAACCGCGTTTTGCTACTCGAGCATGGCCCTGGGCCACGGCTGGGACCGCAGCATCAGCGACATCGTCTTTGTGTGCCCCGACACGTTCAATCCGTCGCAGACCGTTGTAATTGCCAAAGAAATCGGTCTTCTCAACGGACGACTGGTCGCCGCCAACCGAAAATATCTTTTGGCCGGTCCGGGACGTTGGGGTTCGGCCGACCGTTGGTTGGGCATTCCGGCCACCTGGAGCGAAATATCGGGTGTCGGAGCGATAGTCGAGACAAGAGCCGAAGATCTGAACGCCGACCCGTCCCAGGGGTCACACTTTTTTCACAACATCACCTCGCTGGGAATCAGCTACCTCAACCTGGTCGAAAACGGGAAAGATTTCATCGACTGGCGCTGGCTCGAGGCTCTGCCGGTGGCCGGGGCAACAGCACATGTGAAGCACGTGAACCTCGAGCGGCCGATCACCATCAAGATCGACGGCAAGACCTCGCGGGCTGTTCTGATGAAGCCGGCTGCGCCGGAGAGTGAACCCGACTGAAACGGCTGAGGGCGGCTGGACCGGACAGACCTAACCGACCCAACGGGCTCAATCCCGCCGAGGCGGGACTAAACCGGCTCAACGGAAAGGCAGTCATTTATGGCCGGAGAAAATGATATCGTCCTGATCTATTTTGAAGATCAGCCTTTGAGTTACGCACGGATCGAGGAAATCCTCCCGGATTCAAAACCGAACTGGTATCATGTTCGGTTGCTGCTTCTACAGTTCCCGCTTCAGGTGGTGACGTGGATATTGAGAGATGTCTATATCAACGGCGATGAATTCACCATGGACGGCAAACGGATACGGTTGGAGCGGATCGTAGCGCCGCAGCCAGCCCAAACGCCGCCTGAACCCAAAGATGAAAAAACGGTGAGGAAGCGTCCTCTCGAGGGCAAAGTGATATCGCTGAAGGATTTGAAAAAAAGTTAATTCGACACTCTGCGGTCTTCACGCCTCGAGTCCCGCTGCGGGACGGGCGGTAAAATCATGTCCAGTCAATCGTTTAAATGAGCAAAATGGCACCGACAACCAAAATCGTCCTGTCTGCCTCGCGCAGAACCGACATTCCGGCATGTTACCTGACTTGGTTCATGAACGGTGTGGATCGCGGGTTCTTTGACGTCGCCAATCCCTTCAACCAAAGGGTTTACCGGGTTCCGGCCGGTCCGGACACGGTACACACCATTGTTTTCTGGTCCAAGGATTTCGGCCGATTTCTCGCGGAGGAGATCGGCGAAGAATTGCGGAGAAGAGGGTACGGCCTCTTTTTCAACTTCACGGTCAACTCTGCCGCACCGCTGCTGGAACCGCGGGTTCCGCCGCTGGAAAGCCGCCTGGATCAACTCGAAGCGCTGAGCCGTCGGTTCGGACCGCAATCGATCAACTGGCGTTTTGATCCGCTCTGTTTTTATCGGAAAATCGGCGGATCGGTCGAAGACAATCTGGCAGATTTTTCGATCATCGCCCAAAACGCGCATCGAGCAGGGGTCACGCGGTGCATAACGAGCTTCATGGACCATTATCCCAAGATACAGCGTCGACTGGGCGCCGTTCCGGGGTTTTCCTTCATCGACCCGTCGCCGGTCGAAAAAGCGGCCATCCTTTTGAAACTGGAAACCCGCTTGCGGCCTTTGCAGATCGATCTGACCACCTGCTGTGAGAAAGACATCCTGCAACGGCTGCCTGCAGAAACGAAGATCCGGCCGAGCGCTTGTATTTCAAACACCCTTCTGACGAAGCTTTACGGTGGCCGCATTTCCCTGAAAAGAGACACGGGCCAGCGCCGTGGGCAAGGCTGCGGCTGTCAGGTCTCGGTCGATATCGGCTCTTACCGGGATCAGCCTTGCGGCCACGGCTGCCTGTTCTGCTATGCCAATCCACGCGGCGGTGCCAACCTGTCATCGCCTGGGAATCTTGACCCTTGCGTCACGCTGCCGTCCCAAAATGATACCGCAGAAAGAGTGACCTGACATGCGCATCGGCCCACTGAATCTGTCAAACTCCGCGATCCTGGCGCCACTGGCCGGTATTACCGACCTGCCCTTCCGCCTGCTGGTCAAACAATCCGGGTGCGCACTGGTTTATTCCGAAATGATCAGCGCCAATGCCCTGGTGCGCGAATCGGCCAAGACCATCAAGATGCTCGACAGTTCGGCGGAAGAAAAGCCCCTGAGCGTTCAAATCTTCGGCGCCGAGCCGGCGATCATGGCCGAAGCCGCCCGAATGGTCGCCTCTTCGGGGGCGGATCTGCTGGACATCAACTGCGGGTGTGCCGTGAAAAAAATCGCTAAGACCGGGTCAGGTGTCGCCTTGATGCGGCAGCCGAAGACGGCCGAGGCCCTCTTCCGAACGGTTCGTCGGACCATCGACACCCCCTTGACGATCAAAATCCGCTCCGGCTGGGATGACAGTGGTCGACAGGCGATCGAATTTGCCCGTATGGCGGAGGCGTGCGGTATCGATGCGATTGCCGTGCACCCGCGGACGGCGACCCAGGGTTTTCGCGGACAGTCCGACTGGTCGATCATCGCGGCCGTCAAGGAGGCCGTTTCGATCCCCGTCATTGGAAACG
>JAQAZR010000495.1:0-3093 GCA_032127235.1 Deltaproteobacteria bacterium | reverse complement strand
AAAAGGCGGATATTTCGGGGTTTTTGTAATCAGCAAGGTGCCGATCCAGAAAGAGGCTGACCAGTGAGTTGAGGACTGAGGCCGCGATCTGGGGGTCCTTGTTCTTGTAGCTGACCTCGATCACATTCGATTTCTTGACGGCTTCCACCTCGAGGTCCTTTACGAGTTTTAAGACGGCTCCCTGTGCCGGCGAAGTTTGGGTGGCCGATTCCGGTTTCTGGTTCGCGAGAGCGCCCTTCGGCTGCTCGCCCAGGTTCGGATAGATGGTTCCCGGTCCCAGCACCTTCACGACCTCAAGGGCCAGGCTGGGACTCTTCAGGATTTCGATTTCAGAGTTGAGTTGCTTTTCGCGGTTGAGGGTAATGACCGGGTTGCTGCTGCTGGGCACCGTCGGCACGGTCTGATCTTCCCGGCCGATTTTCAACAGGATTTGAGAAGTGGCCCTGTAGGTCGGTTGCATGAGGAACGTGCCGATGGTCACCATGCAGATGGTGGCGAAGAAAAAAATCAGGATCTGGAGCTTGCGCTTGAAAAGGATATACATGAAATCTCTGGGGAAGGCCCGGTGGGGAAGCTGGCTGTCCATGGCTTACCCTTTCAATCCGTTGACGATTATACTTTTCGTAAAGTTCTGGCAGAGCCAGTGCTGACGATAATGTCAAAAGGTAGGGACTTATTATTAAAAAATGGCCATACTCCGTCATCGGGAAGCTTGTCAACAGTTTGTATTACACCTTGTAATACAATTCGCGCCTGCGAACATGTTGAAACCCCGCAGCGAACGCTCGCCTTGCTCCCCCGGCTTTTTATGTCCACAGGTGTTATCTGCCCTTCAAGAGCAAGCCAATCGAATTTTTAACAGCCTAAAATAAACGAGAGGCCCCTAATTGAATTCAGGGGCCTCTTAATCAGACACCCGGCCTATTCCATTGCGTGTTTGAGAAAATCAGCCGATTTTTAACACCAGCGCGGCGCCGGTGTCGCCGGCGGCACAGCCGGTAAACAGCATGTAACCGCCGCCCTTCATCACCGTTTCCTCGATCCCTTCGATGATCAGCCGCGCTGCGGTGGGGGCCTGGGGGTGGCCGAAGATCAGTGAACTGCCGTAGTTGTTGAACCCGTTGACGTCGATCTTCATTTGATCCGCCATGTAAACGTCGTTGGCGGCAAACGGGTTGTGGGTTTTGATCACGTTGACATCGCCGACGCCGATGCCGGCTTTTTCAAGTGCCATTTGGGCGGCCGGCACAACCGCCATGGCCATGTGGGCTTTTTTGGTCCGGTGGTGCCCGTATGAGACCACCCGGATTTCGGCTTTCGGATCGGTGCTGAGGTCGCGGGCTTTTTCGCGGGTGGTCACGATCACCGCACAATTGCCGTCCGCCGGGTGGGTCTGGGAACCGAAGGTGATCTTGCCGTCGGGTAGAACCGGTCGCAGACCGGCCAGACCTTCCGCCGTGGTTTCCATGATCCCCTCGTCGGCCTCCAGCAGAAGGGTCTTTTTTCGCGACACCTTTACTTCCACCGCGTACATGTATCGCTTCTGGAAGGCGCGGTCGTCTGCCAGGGCCTCTTTGTACTGCTCGTATCGCCGCAGGGTGACCGCGTCACACTTCTCCCGGCTGAGGCCAAATTCCTTGGCCACGTTTTCGGCCGTCTGAATCATGGCTGTACCGCCCCAGGGATCGAGGTTGAAGTGGTCCATGACCCAGTTTTCCGAGGTCACCTGGCCG
This sequence comes from Deltaproteobacteria bacterium, assembly GCA_032127235.1. Taxonomy (GTDB): domain Bacteria; phylum Desulfobacterota; class Desulfobacteria; order Desulfobacterales; family SG8-13; genus JARFQH01. Next base: position 1,360 of record JAQAZR010000495.1, on the reverse strand, counting down.
CCGGGGCCCATCGGGTTCGGCCAGACGGTATGGGGGCCGTTGGAGCAGCGGTCTACGGCCAACGTGTAACAGTTTTCAAACAAACCGGTTTCAATGCCGACCGCCGCTTGGAAGACACCCGTGGTAGAGGTGGAGCAGGCCTGGCTGATCAGAAGGCCGGGGGTGTCCACGGCGCCGATCAGGGCCGCGGCCCAGGGGCCGCCATAAAACATTTTGGGTTGGCCGACGGTGAGTCCCAAAATCAGGTAATCGAACATCTTGGCATCCCATTTCTTGTCCGCCAGCCAGCGCTTGCTCGTTTCGGCGCCGAGGGTGATCGCGTTCTCGTTGGCAAGGGTTCCCTGCCAACGGGCGAACGGCGTGCTGTAATATCCGCCGTACGGAATAAAGGCCTTGGTCAACATGGTTTTTATCCTCCGGTTGGTTTTAGGTTTTTAAGTTTCCAGTTTCAAGTTTCCCGGTCACTACCCGGTTTGCGAAATTTTTCTCTCAGTTTACGATGCAGTATCTTACCGGTCGGCGTGCGCGGCATATCGTCCGAGCGGATGAAAATAACGTCTTTCGGTTGTTTGAATCCGGACAGTTTGCTGCGGCAGCATTCCTTTATGGCCGATTCGTCGATATCCTTTTCACTGACACCGGGTTTGGGGACTACCACCGCCACGACTCTTTCACCCCACTTCTCATCCGGCAGACCGATGCAGGCACAGTCGAAAACACACTCGTGACTGCTTACGGCCTCTTCCACTTCGCTGGGGTAGACATGCTCGCCGCCGGTGATAATCATGTTGTCCTTGCGGTCGATGATGTCATAAAACCCGTCGACTCCCCGCCGGGCCATGTCACCGGCCGAAAACCAGCCGTCCCGGAACGCTGCGGCGGTTTTCTCCGGCAACTTGTAGTATTCCTTGAACAGCATCGGCCCGCGGGAATAAAGTTCTCCGACCTCACCGACACCCACTTCCTCTCCGTTGACATCCAGCAGTTTGACAAAATCGGTCCCCAGGCTTTCGAAGCCGATGGAGCCCAGCTTGCTCATCTGGTACTCGGGCTTGAGCACCGTGACAATGCCGGCCTCGGTCGATCCGTAGCCTTCATAGAGCTCAACGCCGGGGAAGAATTCCATGATTGCCAGCTTCATGCTTTTTCTGACCGGGGCCGAGGAGCAGAGCAATTTACGGACCGAACCGACGTCCCGCTTGCGTTCATCTTCCGTCGTGTTCAGAATCAGGTTATAGTGGGTCGGTATGAGAGAAATAAAGGTGACCTTCTCGCGTTCGATGATCTCGAGAATCTCCGTGGCCTTGAACGACTGGGCCGGATGGATGTAGACCGAGGCCCCGATGTAGGTGAAGGTGAA
>JAQAZR010000494.1:0-2686 GCA_032127235.1 Deltaproteobacteria bacterium | reverse complement strand
CAGAACCCTCTCCGCCTCGATCGCACTGTGGATTCGCCCTAAAAACGCCAGGTTTCGAGCCCGGAAGGACTGAACCCCGACGTTGAGCCGAATGGCGCCTGCCTGGCGGAGCCGTTGCAATGAATCGAGGTCGACCGTCCCGGGATTGACCTCGACAGTGACCTCGGTATCCGGCAGAAATGAAAAAGCCCGGCGGGCTTCATTGATGATTTTTTCGACAGCGCCATTCCCTAATGCGGACGGTGTGCCGCCGCCGAGGTAAAGCGTGTCGAAGCTCAGGGCGGGATGAGAGGCTGCGGCAAGTCGCATTTCCTGCTGCAAGGCTTTCAGATAGCCGGGCTGCAGGGAGGGGTCGGTGACGGAATAAAAATCGCAATACCTGCATTTCTTACGGCAGAAGGGAATATGAATGTAGAGACCGGCCGTAGCAGCCGTCCTTGGGTTGGACATCTTTATTTTTTCCATCCACCCAGAAGGTGCATGTGCAGATGAAAAATCCGCTGGCCGCCGCCCCACTCCACGTTGAACACCAATTTGTATCCGGAGGCGCCGATTTCCCGCTTCCTGGCCACATCCCGACCTACCGCCAGCATATGCGCCACGAGGCCTTGGTCCGCATCGGTCATGTCGTTGATGCTGCGGATGTGCCGGCGCGGCACGATCAGGTCGTGGACCGGGGCATGGGGATTGATATCTTTGAAAACAACCAGTTGATCGTCCTCGAATACAAACCGGGTATCGGTCTTGCCGTTAACGATGTTGCAGAAGATGCACTCCTTTTCCATGATCTGCCTCCGGGGCAAACGGTTTGATTGTCCATCCACATCGCTCGTCCCGCCTTAACCAACCGGCGGCCGGCGATGCGCAGTCTTGTAACTGGACCTGTGCCGTCTTGTCAACTGGATGGCTGCCGTGAGGGTTACAAGCCGGCTGCCCCCTCTGCAACGCCCGCATCGACCACGGAAGGAAATTGCCACCGCCCCTTCAGTGTGGGGGCCTTCAGTGCGTGCCGCAGCTCTTTTAGAAATCGGGACCGCGGGATTTCGCAGGCTCCAAAGCGCTTCAGGTGGGCCGTGGTCACCTGGCAATCAATGAAGTCGAAAGACAGGGTCTTGAGGAAACGCGCAAGGGCGACCAGGGCTACGCTGGAGGCGTTGTCGACCCGTGAAAACATCGATTCTCCAAAAAAACACCGCCCCAGAGAAACACCGTACAACCCGCCGGCCAGCCGTCCGTCCGTCCATGTTTCCACCGAGTGCGCATAGCCGGAGAGGTGCAGACGACAATAGGCATCGTGAATGCCGTCCACAATCCAGGTCCCCTCGCGGTTCTGCAGGCGGGTCTGGGCGCAGGCGGTGATCACCTCCTCGAAGGCCTTGTCTATAGTGACCGTGAACACCTTTTTATTAAAAATCTGTTTCAGAGTTCTGGAAACGTGGAGCGTGCTCGGATAGAGGACGAGCCGCGGGTCGGGCGACCACCAAAGGATCGGCTCGTCTTCAGAGTACCACGGAAAGATTCCCATCCGGTAGGCGAGCAGCAGACGTTCCTGGCTCAAGTCGCCACCAACGGCCAGCAGGCCTTCGGGGGTTGCGAAGTGGGGTGGTGGAAAGGCGATTTTATCGGAGAGAAGAAATACCGGCATAACGACGCTTGGGGCTAACGAAAAAATAAGGTCGCAATTTTGGGCGTTGAGGCGCCCGGCTGGCAAGGCGCGAAAACGCAGGAGTGGCTGGATATTCCGAGTTTTCACACCGTCAGCCGGACGGGATGCACCGGCGGCCAAAATATGACCTTATTTTTGAACGAACCCTTTGTACGCGGTGTTTCAGACAGGGTATGTATAGGCTTCCATTATAAAGATTTTGGAATGCGTTATCGCTCGTCGACGTATGACTTATACGACTTCCTCGTTCTGCCTTGCCAAAATTATTATTTGGAAGTCTATATAATCTGACTTCGGACCGGCGGTCGACCCGCCGGCCCTGCACTTGGATTGTCGGTTCCCGATAAAGCCATCACCCGATTCGATCATGCAAATTCCAGCTGGTCGTCTTTGAGATCAACGGTGATGACCCCGCCCTTGGCCAACCGTCCAAACAGAATTTCATCGGACAGTCGGTCCTTGATATCGGTCTGAATCAGGCGGCCCAAGGGACGTGCGCCGTATGAGGGGTCGTGGCCTTTCTTCGCCAGCCACGTGCGGACTTCCGGCGTGATGGTCAGAAACACCTTGCGGGCAGACAGCTGATCGTTCAACTCATTGATGAATTTGTCGACAATCAGCTCCATGATATCAATTGTCAGGGAGTGAAAAGAGATGGTGGCATCCAGACGGTTTCTGAATTCCGGGCTGAAAAACAATTCGATCGCCTTTTGCCCCTTGTGCTCGGCATCCTTATGGCCGTCGCCGAAACCGATGGAGCGGTTGCTCATTTCACGCGAACCGGCATTGGAGGTCATGATGAGGATGACATTCCGGAAATCGGCTTTTTTGCCGTTGTTGTCGGTCAGGGTCGCATGGTCCATCACCTGCAGCATAATATTGAACAGGTCCGGATGAGCCTTTTCGATCTCATCGAGCAGCAGAACGCTGTAAGGGTGCTTTCGGATACCGTCGGTCAGCAAACCGCCCTGGTCAAAACCGATGTATCCCGGAGGGGCACCGATCAGGCGTGCCACGGTA
>JAQAZR010000493.1:0-3675 GCA_032127235.1 Deltaproteobacteria bacterium | reverse complement strand
CCGTCCACCAATCGGCCGAGCTTGCCGTCACCATTGGGCCTGCCGCGATAAATCATTTCCATCAGAAGATAATCTCCGGCGTAACCGCGCGGTTTGAAATAGGCCCTCTCGGCAAACCGGCTGCGCATGAAATAGGGAAATATCTCCTTGAACACGTAGCCCCACATCAGGTCTTCGGCTTCCGGATCGCTTGGGAGGTTCTGAAATTCCTGCAGGTGCTCGTTGAACCGTCCCAGGACGCGATGACCGTGTGCCTGCATTTCCTCGGTCAGCTCCGGCGATGCTTCCTGCTGCAAGGTGTACGACAAATGGTAGAACTGTGACTTGAATTCTTCGATAATCCGATTGACCGTTCGCCATTCATCGGTCTGAAAGAATTGTTCCGGCAGCGCCTTGGGCATGCTGAAGCTGCGCCGTCCCGCGGCAAGTGAGGCGCCGTAGGCGGTCAGAGGGGCCTGTTCCTCGAGCATACCACGGAATTTGGTGCACACTTTCCGAATGATAGCCGTTAGAAAGCGTCCGTAGAGTGACGGTCTCTCCTTTTCGATTCGGGACAGGATCTCCGGGTCAAAGCGCAGGATCACGGCTTCTTCGGGGGCGCGAATGTCCCGAACCCGAGAAGTCTCGTCGAAGAAGCCGATTTCGCCGAAAAAATTTCCCGCCCCAATCAGGGACACCAGGATCTTCGTTCCCTGTTCGGAGTAGGAGACCTCAACCGTACCTCGTTCGACATAATAAAAACAACGCGACTCACTGCCATGGCTCAGGACGTTCTCATTAGCCCGGCAAAAGTACGGCTCGGCAAACGGCAAGACGGCTCTTATCGTTGCAACATCCATGTGTTCATCGAATGGGTCGGTTTTCGTTTCGGCGTTGGGTGCGCGCAATAGAGATTCGGTAGTATTTTCGATTTGTTGCACAGTTTCACCTGCTTGGCTGGAGGAGTCGTGGCGGGATGTATAGACAGCGGGCGTAAATACGAATTGTCGGATAGGGAAAATCTATTGTACGTTCATTAATGAGTTCCCCTAAAACGCCGACACTGGAAAACCGCTGTCATGGCCGACGCCCTTAGAGCCTTGGTTTTATATCATCACCGATCGGTGATTTTGCCCCTTCGTAATTTAAAAAACACAGGAGTTACATTTTAGTCGAATTTGACAATTTGTCAACCGTAAAAGTTTGGTATTTTTAGAAATTATGGAAATTGGCGATGTGCAGTCGAGTGTATCCAGCACTTGGGCCTCACGCAGACAGAGGCTTACGATCCCACGAACTTTTTTCTAACAGGCGAAGCAGACGGTGCGAGGAACAATTAAAATCAAATACATTTTGATATTCCGATTTTATCTATATTTGTTTTATTTCCTGAAAAATGTTCATGAAATGGTAGGCTCTGGTGACCGATCCGGAAACCGGTTCGGAAATACACCGCCGGTTATTTAAGACTTGCCAAGCCGGAGCTTGTGACTTATTATCCGCCACTATGACTTAAACAGAAATTTTGCCCCCTCCTCGCACAAGGCGGTGTTCACCGCCCGGCATTTTTCCCATTATTCTTTCATTGATTCGTCATTCCTGATACTGGCGGATGGATTGTGGAAATGCAGTGGTCCGGGAAGCGGTCTTCGGACGCTTCGATGATCGGTAACAACCGGATGTGTTGATGAAGGGGAACGTACGTTTAGACGAACAATACCATAAACAGGAAAAGAATTGATGGACGAAGCCAAGAAAAGAATGATCGAAGCCAAATTATGTGAACTATTTGCTCAGGCCGAACGGGTCGGCCTGGAAAATTCATCAGCCAAAAGCATATCATGCGGAACCAGGGTCATCCGTCGCCGCAAAGGCAAACCGGATGTGCACATCGCCGGTGAACAACCGGTTTGGGGAGGCGGTGTGACGGATATGCTCGATTAAGAGCTCGCCAAAAAATGAAGAAATAAGTATGAACCAGCAGTATCAAAACGAAATTAACCGGAGACGGACTTTCGGCATTATCAGTCATCCTGATGCCGGAAAGACGACCTTGACGGAAAAGCTGCTTCTTTTCGGCGGTGCGATCCAGCAGGCCGGGGCGGTCAAGGCCAAGCATGCCGCCAGACACGCGACCAGCGATTGGATGTCGATTGAGAAGGAGCGGGGTATTTCCGTCACCACTTCGGTCATGAAGTTCAATTACAAAGGGTTTGAGATCAATCTCCTCGACACACCGGGACATCAGGACTTTTCAGAGGATACGTACCGGGTGTTGACCGCTGTCGACAGCGCCCTGATGGTGATCGATAATGCCAAGGGAGTGGAACCGCAGACCGAAAAGCTCATGGAAGTCTGCCGGATGCGTAATACCCCGATCACGACATTCATCAACAAGCTCGATCGTGAGGGCATGGCACCGCTCGATATCCTCGACGACATTGAAAATAAACTGCAGATCGAATGCACGCCGCTTTCCTGGCCTATCGGTATGGGCAAGAGTTTCAGAGGTGTCTACGACCTCTTTCACAGACAACTGCACCTTTTCAAACCCGGCAACGAAACCCGCTTGCAGGAAGGGGTCATCATCACCGATCTGTCTGATCCGACCCTCGACAGACTTCTGGGCGGACAGGCCGAAGACCTGCGCAGAGACATCGAGTTGATCGAGGGCGCCGTCGATCCCTTCGAAATCGATCAATTCCTGAGAGGAAGCCAGACACCGGTCTTTTTCGGCAGTGCCATCAACAATTTCGGCGTTAAAGAGATGCTCGATGGATTCGTGGAAATGGCGCCCCATCCCGGTTTGCGGTCCGCTTCCTCCCGCGACGTCTCGCCATACGAGGAGTCTTTTTCAGGCTTTGCCTTCAAAATCCAAGCCAACATGAACCCCGCTCACCGCGACAGGATCGCCTTTGTCAGGATCTGCTCGGGCAAATTCACCAGAGGGATGAGGGTCGTTCACCACCGGATCGGCAAAGAAATGGCCCTTGCCAATGCCACTATTTTCATGGCGCAGGAAAGGGAGAATGTTCAAGAGGCCTTCCCCGGGGACATCATCGGGATTCACAATCATGGAACCATAAAAATCGGCGACACGTTCACCGAGAAAGAACCGTTAAAATTCAACGGTATCCCGAACTTCGCCCCCGAGCATTTCAGGCGGGTCCGCCTGAGAAACGCTTTGAAGATCAAGCATCTTCAGAAGGGATTGAGGCAGCTTGCGGAAGAAGGCGCCGTCCAGGTTTTCAGGCCTGTGAGAGGAAACGACTATATTCTGGGGGCTGTCGGTCTCCTGCAGTTCGAGGTGACCATGGCCCGGCTCAAGGCGGAATATGGCGTGGAGGCCGTTTACGAGCCGGTCGAGTTTGCCGTGGCCCGCTGGGTCGACTGCGGAGATCGGAAAAAATTGGCTGAATTCGAGAGAGCGAACCCGGCCAACCTGGCCAGAGACGCCGAGGGGTGTCTGTCCTTTCTGACAACCAGTGAGTGGCAGCTCGGCTACTACATGGAAAAATGGCCGGACATAACGTTTCAAAAGACACGGGAAATCAACTAAAAAAACGAAAACCTCTTTTTTTTCTTTTCGGGGCCTGGATACATCGACAATTCCAACACGCAACCCAAGCGCGGGTTTTTCCGCGTGCCGCCGGTAATTTTGACCACTTTTGCCGCAGTGACGATGTTGTCCTGAGT
>JAQAZR010000492.1:0-12134 GCA_032127235.1 Deltaproteobacteria bacterium | reverse complement strand
ACCGACGGCACGGGAGAGGTTGAGTTTCAAGGCCTCCAGGAATCCGTTGTCGAGGCAGGGGATGTCTTTTCGAATCGGTTCGATGAGATTGACCGCCGAAAGCTTTGCGAGGGTGGCCGCCAGTATGTCGTGGGTCATGCCTAGTTCGCGACCGATCTGCACCAATTCTTTGGACTCGTCGATAGCAATGAGCAGACGGATCATGTTGGCATCCAGGCTGACTTCCTTGCCGTCCAGTTGGGTGACCTTGCGATAGCGGTTATTCAATTGAACCTGTGGTGACATGCCCATCGGATTCGCCTTGCCTTTTGGCCCGGCCGTGCCCGAGCCGTTCTAGAAATTAAAAATATTCAACGATTTAAGATACTAACATACCATAAACCGTCTTTTTAGTCAAGCAAAGAGCGTCGGCGCAGTATCTTGTCGGCATCAGCTTATACGCTCCAGTGAGGTCGAAAAGGGTTCTTTGCCTATCTGAAGCACCTTTTAGCTGTGCGCCAGCCGGAAGAGATTGCGGCGTACCTCTTCTCACGCCGAGGCGAGAGCTTTCACTTCAGTTACTATATCGGAACGGGGGCACCGAGACTTGAGCATTAATTTGTGTTGATGAATGGGATCGGGATAAAATGAAGGAAGGATTGATGGAAAAAGTGACCGTGTGTTCTACTTCTTTTCGAGCTGTTCTTTCAGCTTTTTTTCCACGTCGGCAAAAAGGCTTTTCTTTTTCTCGGCCTGGGCCGCCTTAAGCAACTCGATCTTCTGGGCAAAGCCCTTTTTATTGTCCTGGAATTTCCTGATTTCTTCTTCCAGGCTGCTCCCTTTTTCCTTGCGGGGGATTTCCTCTATCTTTAAGTGATCCTTAATGAACAGACGGGTGCCGAAAGCACCTTCCACCCGTTCGAGGATGCCGTCATCGAGGAGTTTCTTGCAGATGAAGTTCCCCTGCTCGAGTGACAGTCCGATCAACCCGCAGACGTCTTCCACGGAAGCGCGGCCGGCGTGCCGATGCTCACACACCCGGATAGCGGCGATAAAAAGATGGGCGCTGCTGTAGAGATCGTCCAGTTCCATGGTCTCTTGTAAACGCGACCGACAACTTCTTCGGGTCGAATTCGTGTCGATCCATCAAAGGTTGTTTTCAGCTGAACGTCAATGACAAATTCACTTGTGCACGGCCAAATGCTTGACATTGAAACGTGGTGAGAGTAACATCCCCAATTTATTTGTCAAGCTGGAAGTTGGCAGATCGGATGAGCCGCCCGCTCGTCGTTTACGGCCGCCGCGGGCCGTCATCATCACCGGTCATTAACGGCTCACTTGAAAATAGCTTAACATTTTGGACGTCGATGCATCCCGTCCGGCCGCGTTGCGAAAACTCGGACTATCCAGATGTGCCTGTGTTTTCGCCACTTGCCCTTCGGGTGCGCAACGCCCAAAATTGCGAACCTATTTTTGCGTGAATCTTAAGGGGGGCGCATGACTGAAATTATCGATGTAAACGCAAGGGAAATACTGGATTCTAGAGGCAACCCCACGGTCGAAGTGGATGTCTTCCTGGCCGGTGGTGCCGTGGGCCGTGCCGCAGTGCCGTCCGGGGCTTCCACCGGTAAACGCGAAGCCCTTGAACTGCGGGACAAGCGTTCCAAGCGCTACGGTGGCAAGGGTGTCCGGAAAGCCGTCGACAATGTCATGAAAGAAATTGCGCCGACCATAATGGGCTTGGACGCTTCTGATCAAAGATTCCTCGATTCCCACATGATCGCCTTGGACGGCACGGCCAACAAGTCCAAGCTCGGCGCCAACGCCATTCTCGGTGTTTCGATGGCCGCCGCCAGAGCGGCCGCCAATGCTTTCAATTTGCCGCTATACCGCTACATCGGGGGAATAAACGCCCGCACTTTACCGATACCGATGATGAACATCATCAACGGCGGCGCCCACGCGGGGAACAATCTCGATATTCAGGAATTCATGGTTCTGCCCAGTGGCGCGAAGAGTTTTTCCGAGGCGCTGCAGATGGGCGCCGAAACATTTCACGCCCTCAAAGGACTGCTCAAAAAAGCGGGACTCAACACGGCCGTCGGCGACGAAGGCGGTTTCGCACCGGATCTGAGCGCCAATGAAGAGGCGATCAAATTGATCATAAAAGCGGTCAAGACCGCCGGATACACCCCCGGCAAAGACATCGGCATCGCCCTGGATGCAGCGGCCAGCGAATTTTACAAAAATGGAAAGTATGTTCTGGCTTCCGAAAAGAAAAGCCTCTCGGCGGGCGAAATGATCGATTATTACGAAGACCTGATCAATCGCTACCCCATCCTGTCCATCGAAGACGGTCTGGCTGAACAGGACTGGAAGGGATGGCGTCTGATGACCGACCGGCTGGAAGGGGCCATTCAAATCGTGGGAGACGACATATTCGTGACCAATCCCGCCATTTTGAGCAAGGGGATTGCAGAGGGCATTGCGAATTCGGTTCTGATCAAACTGAATCAGATCGGCACGCTGTCTGAAACCCTGGATGCGATCGCGATGGCTGAAAATGCGGGCTACACCACCGTCATTTCTCACCGCTCGGGCGAGACCGAGGATTCTTTCATCGCCGATCTGGCGGTGGGGGTCAATGCCGGCCAGATCAAGACCGGATCCCTGTCCCGCAGCGACCGGATTGCGAAATACAATCAGTTGATCCGGATCGAACAGGAGCTGGGAGACGGCGCTAAATTCGCGGATGAAATCTTCTAGCCCCGTCGGTTAATTTTTACCGTCGACCGAATCGACCGGCCCCAAAAAAACACCGAACGCCGGGGACACCATGACGCGCCGATATGCCCAAATCCTCATTTCGATCCTGCTGCTACTTGTGCCCTTCAGCCCGATCGTGACGGCGCCCCCATCGCATGCCTATGTCCTTCACGGATATCACCTGCTGGAGTTAATGCGGCACGAAATGGGCACTGCCCGCAGTCTGGAGGTCATTCAGAAATTGACCATCCAGGAAAGCGTCTCACCGACCGAGGCGGTGGCGGTGCAGGAAACACTCAGCTACCGTTTTCCGGTTGCCTTTCGGTCGGAATTCACCTCCGCCGCCGGCGAGCACATCCAGATCTTTTCCAACGGGCGGGCCTTGACGGTTGTCGACCGGCGTATCGTTTCCGACACGGAAGGCGAACTCGATCACTACAAGGATATTTTTCTCTACAATACGCGGGATTTGCTGAAGAACCGTCTATCACAGCTCGGTGTGGCAGCCGACGTCTCCAGCGTCGGGAGGTTTCAAGGACGGATCGGTTACGTGCTGGGGGCGCAGTATCCGGACGAAACGGTGCCGCAATTGTGGCTGGACAAAGAGACCTTCAGGCCGATGCGCTGGCTGCTGAAGCCGGCCTCGGCGGGGAATCTGAGCGAGGCCATAGAGGTCCGGTACGATGACTGGCGCAAGCTGTCGTCCATCTGGTATCCCGAACGGATCGAGTTCTATCAGGGTGATCGGCTCTTGCGTCGGATGCAGGTGCAGAGGACCCGGGTCAATCCGGAACTCCCCGACCGGCTTTTCGACCTGACCTATCTGAAGTCGATCTATCCTTATGCCGCCGCTCCCCCCCCGGCACAGGGTGAATCCGGCGGTAAAAATGACATCCAACGCACGATCGATCGGTTTCGCAAGCTATTTGAATAATGGTGTAAGAGAGGAATGACATGGCAAAGGCAACCAAATTTATTTTCGTGACCGGCGGCGTTTTGTCGTCACTCGGTAAAGGGTTGGCATCGGCCGCTATCGGCGCCTTGCTCGAGAGTCGCGGGCTGAGCGTGACGATTCAGAAACTGGATCCTTACATCAACGTCGATCCGGGCACAATGAATCCTTTTCAGCACGGGGAGGTCTTTGTCACCGACGACGGGGCGGAATCCGATCTGGATCTGGGGCACTACGAACGGTTCACGAACGCCGTCATCGGAAAAAACAACAATTTTACGACCGGAAAAATCTACTACTCGGTCATTACCAAAGAACGCCAGGGAGACTATCTGGGCGGTACAGTTCAGGTCATTCCCCACATCACCGATGAGATCAAGAACAGCATCAAACTGGTGGCGGACGGTGTGGATGTGGTCATCGTGGAGATCGGCGGAACTATCGGCGACATCGAGAGTCTGCCTTTTCTAGAGGCCATCCGTCAGTTCAGGACCGACGTCGGCAAGGAGAACGTGCTCTACATTCATCTGACGCTGGTACCCTACATCGGCACCGCCGGCGAACTGAAGACCAAGCCGACCCAGCACAGCGTGAAGGAACTCAGGGGTATCGGTATTCAGCCCGACATCCTGCTATGCCGCACAGACCGGTATCTGTCGGAAGACATCAAGAGAAAAATTGCCCTGTTCTGCAACGTGAGCAAGGATGCGGTCATCACCGCCAAAGACGTGGACTGTATTTACGAAGTCCCGCTTGTGTTTCACCGCGAGGGGCTCGATGCCAAGATCGTGGAACTGCTCAACATCTGGACCCGGGAGCCCCGCCTGGAGGCCTGGGAAGATTACGTCAAGAGATATTCGTCCCCGCAAAACGAGGTGTCGATTGCCATCGTCGGTAAATACGTCGATCTGACGGAATCCTACAAGAGCCTGAACGAAGCCCTCTACCACGGCGGCATTGCCAACGACTGCCGCGTCAACCTCATCTTCGTCGATTCCGAACAGGTGGAGGACGGCACGTGCAGCCAGTACCTGACCCGTGCCGATGGCATTTTAGTGCCGGGGGGCTTCGGCACGCGCGGTATCGAGGGGAAGATCTGCGCGGCAAACTATGCGCGGGTCAACCGCATACCCTATTTCGGCATCTGTCTCGGCATGCAGATCGCGGTCATCGAATTCGCCCGCAACGTGGCCGGACTTGCGGGTGCCAACAGCTCGGAATTCGACGAAAACACCCCCTACCCGGTGATATACCTCATGACCGAATGGCTCGACGAGAAAACCGGAACCATCCAGAAGCGGGACGTGAACTCGGCCAAAGGGGCCACGATGCGCCTCGGTGCGTACCCATGCCGTCTCGAGCCGGACACCCTGGCGCATGACGCCTACCGGCTTGAGAATATTTCCGAAAGGCACCGCCACCGCTACGAGTTCAACAACGCCTTTATGGAAAAATTGATGGAAAAGGGGATGGTCTTCAGCGGCATGTCACCCTCGGGTGATCTGGTCGAGATTATCGAGGTCAAAAACCACCCCTGGTTTCTCGGTTGCCAGTTTCATCCCGAATTCAAATCGAAGCCGATGAATGCCCACCCGCTGTTTCGGACATTCATCCGCGCCGCCTTGGAGGGCAAGAAGAAAAGAGGATTAGACCGGAAGGGCGCATGAGGAACGGCGCATCGTTTTCAGACATCGTAGCGGCCTTATCGTTTTTGAGCGCTCATTCGACAAAATCGATGTCCTTTCACTCAATAAACTCAATAAACTCAAAAAACTCAATAAACCGACCAAACCGAAAAACTGACTTAACCGACTCAACCGGTACACCAGATTTTCATGCATCGTGGCGGCCTAAAGGGCCATGGTCGTTTAGTATCAGGAATCATGCCCCCACCGCCGCACGAGTTGTCACCTGCGCCACGATATACTCTCCGGTCTTTTCAGCCGACCGGCCGAAGAGCTCATCCATAACGACCAGTTCGAGGTATTCGTCCTTCCAGGGCACGCTGTTTTCCTGAACGATGCTGGTGATGTGCTCGTATTTGCCGCCCAGGGCCTTGATTTTCATTGCCAGCGGTACACTCGGCTCGAATCCGATGTTGAGCAGCAGCAGGTGCTCGATAAAATTCGGCGTGCTCGGATTGGTGGAGATGATCGGCATGACCAAAATGCTGCGGTCGTCCTTGCGTCCCTTGCCGATGTAAACATTGCCCTGGCGCACGATGATCCGCTTGGTGCCCTTGAGCTGGGTGTCGGTTTCCACACGCGAGGGGATCGGCGCCAGAACACCGTCTTTGCGCTCAACGTGGATGGTGGACTCATCCGTGGGTTCCCCCAACAGGTTCAGGTTGCCGATGCGGTAGCGGATGGCTCCCTTGATGTCGGCGATGATCCCCTGCAGGTTCCGCAGGACGATGATATTGGCGGTGGTCAGCTGCGACACCTTGAAGCCGTAGTCGGCCAGCGTGTTGAACAGCAGGCCCTCCAGCTTTTCACTGAGGCGGCTGGTACCGACGGTCACGGTTTTGGCCTGGTGCTTGATGGCGTCGATGGGACGGGCCATGGCGTTGATGCACTCCCCCAAACTGCGAAAGAGATGATTCAGCATTTGGCTCGGGGTGCCCTTGGTGCCGAAGTCGACCTCGAAGTCGCTCACGGGCAGTTTGCCGGCCAGATACTTCAGCAGAAGGGTAATGTTCGCCGCCGCTTGCAGGCCCATGCTGGCGGGGAAATGGTTCTGAGACTTTTTCCGGCGAAAGTCGTTGTAAAAGGTGACAATTTTTTCTCTGAAAGTTTTTTCGAGCAGGATTTCGTACAGGTCCAGACCACCGGTGGCGTATTCGTCGAGCGTTTTGTGGAGGTCGGCCTGGAAATTGAACATGAAACGCGATCCCTCGTTGAAGGTCAGGGCCGCGTAGTAGCCCCAGATGTGACCGACCAGGGTGTTCAGGATCGGGGCCAGGTGTTCGCTGACCGCCGGCACGTGAAACACGTCATCGGCGTACTGCTCGAAGCGCGTTTCCCCCTCGGTGGCGATCACCACCGGGGTGGCCTTGTGGGCCTTGAAAATGGCGGTGTCCTTGATGATGTCGCTCAGGACCGAGTCGCGCGTGCCGGCCGCGCAGACGATGATCAGCGGCTCGGCGGAGAGATCGATGTGCTTCTTGTCTTCGACAAAATCGGTGGAGATGGTCTTGTAGCAGAGTTCGCTCAGCTTGATGCGGATTTCATCGGCCGAGGCTTTGTTGGGACCGCTGCCGACGACCGCCCAGTGCGCTTTTTGGGTGGCCAGCCGCTTGGCGGATGCGCCGATACGCTCGTATGATGCCAGGACCGTGCGCATGTGGCCGGGGATTTCGAGCAACCGTTGGATTTCTGCGGAAACGAAGTCGGCATCCCGGCGGTTTTTCAGGCCGGCGATGTAAAGACCCAGCAGGGCGCCGGCCACGATCTGAGAGTAGAAGGCCTTGGTGGAGGCGACCGACATCTCGATGTCGCGTCCGCTGCTGGTGTACATCACTCCGTCGACCTTGAAGGTGATGTCCGAGTCGCGCCGGTTCACGATGGCCAGGGTATGCGCGCCCCGTTCGCGCACCATCACGACCGTTCGATTGGTGTCCGTGGTGGTTCCGGACTGGCTGATCGCAATCACCAGCGCATCGGCCATGCTGCTGGCGCCGTCCCGTTCGTTCAGCGTGAAACCGCTCAGCTCGGACGCCTTGAGAGCACGGACCTGGAGGGCCGGATCGTTCAGGTAGGTGTTCAGGATATCGGCGCAGGCCAGCGCGGCGACGCCCGCGGTTCCCTGGCCCACGAAATAGATGCGCCGGATCCCTGGCGCAACCGAATTGCCTGTCAGGGCACGGCGCAGCTTTTCCGGAACAATGGCGTCAAGGTTTACGACATATCGCTTCTGGCCGTTTTCCTCCCGGATTTTCCAGCGGTTCTGGAGAGTCCTTTCAACCGAGTTCGGTGATTCCGAGATCTCCTTGAGAAAATAGTGCGGAAAATTCTGGCGGTCGATGTCCCGCGAAGTGATTTCGGTGTGTTTGATGTCGGTTTCCTTGAGGACGATTGGGGTGCCGTCGTAATACATGGCCCGGATGCCGGCCAGACCCCCAGCGCTTTCCTGATCGAGAATGAAGATCTGCCCTTGAGTGTCGCCGTTTTTGCCGGCGATAATCTTGGCGCCGTCCATTTTCAGAAAATCGGCGGTTTCTTCGACGAAACCGTAAACTTCGGACGTCGGCATGTACAGGTCCTCGGACAAGCCGATGAAGACTGTCTGGCCGCTGCCCTTTTGCGCCAGGAAAAATTTGCCGGGCGCCAGGTCGGTGTGCATCGATATGGCGTGCGAGCCCTCGAAATCATTGACTGCCCGGCGGAAGGCTTCCTCCGGCACGCAACCCTGCTGGATGTACTTTTCCACTTGAAGCGGAATGATTTTGGTGTCGGTGGTAATGTCTTTGTGGAGCTGTTTGCCGCTGTTCAGGTGCTCGGCTTTGAGGGCCAAGTAGTTGTCGATGTCGCCGTTCAAACAGACATGGATGATGCCGCCGTCGGTGCCGCAGTCCGACAAAACCTGATTGTCGACCGGATGGCAGTTGGCTTCGGTGATGGCCCCTACCGATGCCCAGCGTGTGTGGCTGGAAATGGTGTGGTTCTCATGCGGGCACGCCACCAGGAGATGAAATAGGCCGTCTTTTTTGATCTGCTGCCGCAGAAAGCGAATATTGTCGCCGAGCCGGCCGATCTCGGCCGCGATCTTGTAGGTCAACGTCACCGTGACCCGCGGCCGATCCGCGGCGCCTTTGAGCTCGTGCACAGCGATGCCGCCGTTGACCAGCAGGGCCCGTGCGCTGCGCTCCTGCAACTCCGCGAGCAAATCTGCGCGGGCCACGGCAGCGCTGAAACCACGGTAAGCGGAATCCTCTAAAATGAACATCAGCGAGATGCCGGCCGAATCGCGTCCCCGGACCTCCAGGCGATCGATACTGTTGAAAACGGTGTTGATGTTCTTGTAAACCATGAGCTGGTCCGGTGGAAGACCCTCACGGCGGCCGTCGGCACCGAGCAGTTCGTTTATCTGGGCGATGTTCCGCGTCACTTCGGTCGCCAGAGACCAGGCAATATCTTTTAACTCCTCCAGGCGCCGCGCCAGAATGTCGACGATGCGGGCATCGAGATGTCCCATCTTTTCGGCCAGCAGACGGGAATCTTCACTGATGATCTCGGTCAGGCGCCGCGAAATGGCTTTGATGGCCGCCTGTTTTTCGACATCGGCATAAACTGCACAAAAGTTCTCACGGTTTTTCAAACCGTGTGCGGCCGCCAGCAGGCCGATCAGGTCGTCGCCGCCGAGGTACCCGTCGGCCGGATCGCCGGGCTGTGCGAGACAGGCCGCGAGGCTTTGCCGGGCAACGGCCTCCACGCTGCGAGCCATTTCCTCAAGGTCAACCGGCTGCGACCGCTTTTTTTTCTGTTTGAAGGCCACGATGCCGGCCAGGCCGCAGGCCAACAGGGTCGGGCGGCAAGGGAAGAAAACGACCGCCCCTGCCGGAACCCGCGCGAGACTGCGTCCGAAATAGATCCGGTTAGCGCAAAGGCCGTGTATCTTTTTTTTCAGCCATCGCAGGCTTCTTAAAACGGTCGCGCAACCGTATTTGAAAGTATGCATGCCTTTTGACCTCATTATCCGAATTGCCTGCAGAAGATCATTCTGCGAAAGGTTGAATGGCCGTTTCAGGGTGGTCTCCAGCCAGGATCCGGCTGACGAGAGCAATATCCTCGGGCCGATTGACATCGATGCTGCGGCGGGTGGTGACCACAACATGAATCGGAATGTCATTCTCCAGCAGCCGCAGCTGCTCGAGCTTCTCTTTTTTTTCCAGGGGGCTCGGCCCGAGGGTGACGAACTGTTTCAGGGCCTCTTTGCGAAAGGCGTAAATGCCGATGTGCCGGTAAACCCGATCCGGCCGGCCGTCGCGGTGAAAGGGGATGAACGACCGTGAAAAATAGAGGGCTTTTCCGCTTTTTGAAAAAACCACCTTGACGGCATCAGGGGATTCGGCATCCTGCGCCGCAACGGAGCGCACCAGGGTCGTCACCCGGGTTGCGGCCGTTGCGAAGGGTGCCAGAAGTTCGCTCAACATCTCCGGTTCCAGCGCCGGTTCGTCCCCCTGGATGTTGACCACCACGGCATCGTCCGGGACATTGAGCTGCTCGGCGGCATCCAGGACGCGGTCGGTTCCGCTGGGGTGATCCGAACGGGTCATCACCACGGGAACATCGAATCGGACGGCCGCGGCGCAGATCCGTTGGTCGTCGGTGGCCAGCACGACACGATTCAGCTTCTCACAGCGGCTGGCCCGGTGGTAAACATGCCAAAACATCGGTTTTCCATGTATTTCCGCCAGAGGTTTGCCGGGAAAACGGGTGGAGCCGTAACGCGCCGGTATGACGCCGATGCAATCGGGAAACGGGTTCATCTCTACAATTGTTATTTTAGCAGGTTCTTCAGAATGAGCAAATGAAAAAAGTCTGCGCTGACATCCTCACCTCAATTGCGTTCCCGGTTTCATCTTGCGCTCCGGCGTTGCAATGCTGACACCGGTTTCACCGACGACAGCCAAAAGCATGCCGTTCGATAGAATGCCCATGATTTTAGCCGGCTTCAGGTTGGCGACTACGATGATCTGCTTTCCCTCGAGTTCCTCGGGCGTGTAGCTTCCGGCTATACCGGCCACAATTGTGCGCCGCTCACCCAAATCGATTTCCAGGCGCAGCAGTTTGTTGGCTCTGGGCACGGCTTCGGCTTTGACAACCGTGGCGACCCTGAGGTCGATTTTGGCAAAGTCTTCGATCGTCACCTGAGGCTTGAAAGCGGGTTTTGCTTCTGCGGCCGCGGTCGACGGCATCGATGCGGGTTTGGACTTGCTGAGGTCGATACGCGGGAAAAGACTGACCGTTTTCAAGATCCGGGTGTCGGGCGCAAGGCCGTTCCACCGCTTCAATCGGTCGAGGGTATAAAATTCAGCCTCGGGGTCGAGTCCCAAGTGCTTCTGCATGGTTTCGGCCGTAGCGGGCATGACCGGATAGATGAGCCCGGCGATGATCCGAAGACCTTCCAGCAGATTGACCATTACGGCTTCCAGCTGTTTGCGGCTGGCGTTCTTTTTGGCGAGCTCCCATGGCGCCATGACGTCGATGCACTTGTTCATCTGACCGATGAAATCCCAGACCGCCTGCAAGGCCCGGTGAAAGGCAAACGCGTTCATCGTCGCTTCGTATTCGAGGACGGCCTTCATGGCGTCGGCTTTCAAGGTCAGGCCCAGCTCGGTCTCGATTGCCTGGTCAACGGCCGGCACCACCCCCTTGAGGTATTTGTGGGCCATGGTCAGGGTGCGTGAAAACAGGTTGCCCAAGTCGTTGGCCAGATCGGAGTTGAGACGGTGCACCAACGCCGATTCCGAGAAGCTCGAATCGAGCCCGAAAGCCATTTCACGCGTCAGAAAGAAACGGAAGGCATCGAGCCCGTAAATGTTTTTCAGCTCCAGCGGTTCCACGACGTTTCCCAGGCTTTTGGACATTTTGCTCTGTTCCACATTCCAGTAGCCGTGAACGTTCAGATGAGTGTAGACCTCGATACCCGCGGCCTTGAGCATGATGGGCCAATAGATGCCGTGGGGCTTGAGGATGTCCTTGGCGACGATATGCTGGGCGACAGGCCAGAACTTGCGGAACAGGTCGCCGTCCGGGTAGCCGAGAGCCGACACGTAGTTGAGCAGGGCGTCGAACCACACGTAGGTGACGTATTTGTCGTCAAACGGCAGTGTGATGCCCCATTTAAGGCGCGATTTGGGTCGCGAGATGCACAGGTCTTCAAGGGGTTCCCGCAGAAACGCCAGCACCTCGTTGCGGTAGCGTTCGGGCCGGATAAAGTCAGGATGACGGTTGATGTGTTCGATGAGCCAGTCCTGATAGCGGCTCATTTTGAAGAAGTAGTTGGACTCCTTGATAATTTCCGGCTCGGTTTCGTGGTCCGGGCACTTGCCGTCTACCAGTTCCCGCTCGGTGTAGAAGCGCTCACAGCCGAAGCAGTAGAGGCCTTCGTATTCACTGAAGTAGATGTCGCCGCTGTCGTAAATTTTCTGGAGAATCCGCTCCACGACCGCCATATGCTCCGGATCAGTGGTGCGGATAAAACGGCTGTTGCTGATGTTGAGCTCCGGCCACAGCGCCTGGAACTGTCCACTGATGCGATCGACGTATGTTCGGGGGCTCATGTTTTCCTGGCGGGCCGCCCGGACCACCTTGTCGCCGTGCTCATCCGTACCGGTGAGGAAAAAGGTCTCTTCCCGACACATGCGATGATAGCGAGTGACAATGTCGGCGATGATAGTGGTGTAGGCATGCCCAAGGTGGGGCCTGGCGTTGAC
>JAQAZR010000491.1:0-4252 GCA_032127235.1 Deltaproteobacteria bacterium | reverse complement strand
GCACGATGCGATCATTCCCTCGACGAGCACAGACCGACTGTCGAAAACATTTCAGCGGGCCGGGGCGGATGTGACAACCAGGGAGATGGACGCCGGTCATGAGATAACGGCCCGTGATCTGGATGAAATTTCACAGTGGCTATCAGGGCCGCAAGCTTGCAGGCGCCAGGATTTCGAGAACTTGCCGATGGAAGAAACCGTTTAAGGCCAGCCGGCGGTTTGGTGTCTCGATCCCTTCTTCCCGTCTGCGAAAGACGATTTTCCGCGATATTCCGCCCAGTCCATCAGACCAGCTGATGGGCTGGGCCATACCTCCTGGGCCATACATCAATGATGGGCGTGATGGCAAATTATGTATGGGTACTATCGAACCTGGCCCCATCGCCAGGACACTCACACAACTGACACCTATCAGGCTGTTAACCGGTAACGGTCTTTTTCTCAAAACCGGTCCTGCAAAGGGGTTAGGCCCGCTTAACACCGAGGACTGCGCCGGCTTCAGCCGAAGCAACCACCGGCGACTCACTTCTTCCTCAAATCCCCGACCAGCTCCTTCATGATGGACAGCACGTTGCGCCCCCTGTCCCGGGCGATGCGGTGGGCTTCGTCCACCAGGGCGATGGCCCGAGCCTCCAATTCGTCCTCTGACGGCAGCGCGATCTTGAGGCGCTGGTACTGCCAGGTCAACAATCGCAAGGCCATGCGTTCTTCCTGCTGTCGGAAAAAGCCCACTTTAAATGGTCCTCTGTTGGTATTTTAAGTCTGGAATTGGCGTTTTTTTGGTTTTTAATCTTATTTGAAAAGTGGATCCGGGTTCAATTGCCAGGTTACCCGAGTTTCACATTTTCTATTTGCAGGTCTGATTCTGTTTTCGCATTAAACCGACGTCACTGCTCACGCTTGCAGATGCCTAAGATAACCTCTTCCAATATCAAGCGCCTGTTGTCTCCACTCGATTTTATCCGCAGATCGGCCCTCGAAAGATGTTCGAAAGCCTGCAACAGCTCCTGTTTCGTATAGTTTTCGGCGCTGAGGAACAGCTGATACACCGGATAGGGGTTGTTGGGATTCTTGACGATCGACAGATCCGTGGCCGGCTTTTTCTTCTTCCCACCCTTTTTGGGGGGTAATAGATTCTGGTCGTGTTCCGCACCGGACAATTGGTCCTGCCACTGCTGCTTTCGATCGACAAGCTCGGCATCGAACTGCTGCAAGACCGGCATGACCGCAGCTGTGAACCGGTTGAACGGGCATCCTGAAAACCAGACGCTCCCAAGCGGGCCGGCGCTAAACTCTTTGACCCTGAAAAGCTTTCGAATCTGATTCAAAATGGCGACCAGGATCTGTTCGGGACGCATGGCGTCCAGTCCCTCCGACATCAATGTGCTCAGGTAAAACAGGGCGTCATCCAGATTCCTGGCGGCGACGGCACCGGTCAGCGTGTAGACCGGATCCTTTTTCGTCCGTTGCAGCGCCGCGACAATATCCGAACGCGTAATCTGCGGCCGCTCACCGACAAAGTTGACCAGTTTTTCGACATTGCCGGTGAAGGCCCGGATGTTAAAACCGGTCATCTCCTGCAAGGCCGCGAAGGCGTCTCGGTCTACTGATTTTCCGCTCTCGGCCAGGACGGCGTTCATGGTTTCCAACAGCACGGCTTCCTGGATTTTCTTGTCCGACTTCCGGTCTCCTGTGGGTACGGAACAGTCGACGACCACGCCGAGTTCGCGGATCATCTTGAACAGTTTTTTCCGCTTGTCAATCGTGTCGGTGGTGATCAGCAGGTGATTCCCGGGCGGAAACCCCTTCTCGAGGGCCCGGCACAGTGCGCTTTCGCTGTCCGCCGGGGGTTGTACAATATGGCCGTTATCCTGGCAAAAGGCCACGATGTCGTCCAGCCAGCCGTCTTCTTCCGATAGCTCTGCCGCCGCCTGAAGGCTTTGTTGGCGGTTCGCGCCGGAGAGATCTTCGAACGTCAGGTTCGAAAGGGCCATGAAGCGCAGCAAATCGGCGGCAGCGCGGCTCATGTTGCGGGCGGCGTGAGCCTGCCTGGCGCTGCGCAGTATCCGGCCCGCATCCGGACCGGAATCGAACAGCCGCGGTTCCAGCAATCCCACCACTTTGGGACCCGAGAGCAGTGAGAAGGTATTCAGTTTTTCGATCGCCTCGTAGACTCCGCCGGTTGCATCATCAACCGGTTCGTAGTTGAACCTGTGCCGGTCTGCAGGCACCAGGGTGTTTAAAAGTTTTTTAAAAGCTGCCTTGCAGAGGACTTCTTCTCCGTAAATCAGATACACCTGAGCTGGTCGACTGTCGCGGGGCGCATCTTTCCGAGCGCGATCTTTTTTAAGACCGTTCAGATAGGCGTCTATGGTTTTGTAATTCAATTCAACCATTTTCCACCTAAAATTTCTGCTTTCGCCGCCTGCCGCGCCCGGCGGTCGAGGATGAGCAACATGGCCAGGCTGGTTGCGATGATAAGAGCGTTTATGACCGTTTCCGGCGATAGTTCGCCGCCATGAAGCAGTCGGCTGCCAGAAAAATCGGAAACCGCCGGTCCCAGTTGAAGGGCGCCGTTGAGAAGCGTAAAAGTCCAGAACACCTGTCCGTCGAATCTTTGGCGTTTTTTCACAATCAGCAGAATGGCGAAGATAAGAAAACTTCCGCAAGCCAGGTACAAGGCGACCGGGTTTGGCCGCGGCAGTGACCCGAGCAGGCCGTCGCCCGGCCGGGCGATAACAAGGTTCGGACTGAAACCGAAAGATTCGTTGGGACTCTGGCCGGAAAAAAATAAGCCGATGTAAACCAAAAAGTGTCCGATGGCCAGTGCCGTACCGAAGAGGTCGGTGGTCTTCCAGAACGGCAGTCGATACCGTTTGATGAAAATCACACCGGCAGCCAATGCGGCCGCTGCGCCGCCGTAGTAAAACGAGCTGCCCTTCCAGAAGCGGAATATCTCCAACGGATCGGCCGCCAGTCCAGCGGACCGCTGTGCTACATCAAAAAGCCGCGCACCGATAATTGCTCCGATCAGCAGCCAGAAGCAAAGGTCGAGGATCCGGTTTTCGTCTCCCCCGGAGGCCCTGACCTCGTGTCGCACGACGACAACCCCCGTGCCGAGGGCTGCGCTGACAAAAAGGCCGAGTATGCCGACCGACAGCATGTTGGGGCCGAAACTCATATCTTCCTGACATATCCCGCACACTTGGCGATTAACGAATGCAGGCCTTATAAGGCCTGCATTACAATGAACGACCCCGCGGCAAGCCGCGGGGTAGTTCATTCTGGCATCTTCTTTAGCAGCAGATGAAGCAGAAAAATCCCGATGCCGATGGTAATGGCGCTGTCCGCAATGTTGAAGGCCGGCCAGTGAAGGTTCCTGACGTAGAAATCGAGGAAATCGGTCACTTTCCCGAACCGGACCCGATCGATCAGGTTGCCGACAGCTCCGCCGAAGATCATGGCAAAAGCACCGGCCAGATGGGGATGCGTTGCCGGCGTTTTGAAGTAAAACCACAAGATCAAGCCCACGGCCAGAATGGAAAAGAACAGAAACACCACACTGCGCAGACGCGGATCCGAACCGGACAGGAAACCGAACGCACCCCCGGGATTTTGCACGTGCGTGAGATCGAAAAAACCCGGAATGACCGTAAGGGAATGATACAACGGCAGGTATCGCAGAACCAGCAACTTGGTGAACTGATCGAGCAGTACAATCACACCGGCGATCGAAAGCAGTTTGATCGTTTTTCTTTTCATCCTGCGTTGATGCGCTCCAGGGCAGTTTGGCAGCGGCTGCAAATCGTCGGATGGGCGTCATCGGTTCCGACCGATAGTTCGTGAACCCAGCAGCGCTCGCATTTCTCGCCCGGTGCCCGTTCGACCAGAATCTGCAATCCCTCGATGTCTTCACTGGCGAATGCATTTTCGAGCGGCGCGTCGCGCTCCAGTCCGACACTGGAAACGATGAAAATGGAGCGCAGCTCGTCACTGTAAGGCGCCAGCACGGCGTAGAGATCCTCAGAAACCGACAGGGTAAGGGCCGCGTCCAGCGGGTGACCGACCTGCTTGAGGGCCCGCGCCGCTTCGAGCGCCTTGGTCACCTCGCCGCGCACCGCCAACAGTTTCTCCCAATTTGCCTGAAGGATCTTGTCCTTCCATTCTTCCCGCACACCGGGCATGGCGGCCAAATGGACACTCTCCTCCTTGTCCGGATGCGTCGGCAGATGAGCCCAGATCTCTTCGGCGG
>JAQAZR010000490.1:0-6168 GCA_032127235.1 Deltaproteobacteria bacterium | reverse complement strand
GATATAACCTAAAATTTTCTATGACCCATTCGGATCGTATCTGAAATTGCATTAAACCCTTATTGTTGTATGATTTTGGCATAAAGAAACGTCAACCGCTACTTTGGAAGAGAGGATGAATCGCATGTTCAACCATATTCTTTGTCCGACCGACTTGAAAGAGCGTTCCGATGTTGCTGTCAAAAAAGCCGTGCAGATTGCCCACCAGTTCGGCTCAAAAATCACTCTGCTCAATGTCCACGAAGATTTTATGGACAAGGACGAACGGGAGATGCTGCGAGTCAGTGTCGACAAAATGAAGGAAAAATACAAGCGAATAGCCATCGATTCCAAAGAAGAGATGAAAGCTGCCATCCATAAATTACATGCCGATGATATCGAGGTAGATTACCTGCTGCATAGCGGCAAGCCGGAAAAAGTCATCGTGGAGATTGCCGAACAACTCGGAACAGATCTGATTGTCATCGGCACCGACGGTAGAGATAACGTCAAGGATTTCATTGTCGGAACCATTACCGAACATGTCATCAACGCGGCCCCCTGCCCTGTTCTGGTCGTCCATTACAGGAAGTAAGCCACGAAGTGGCCAATATCGAGAATCGAAACGGTACTG
The DNA here is from genome assembly GCA_032127235.1 of Deltaproteobacteria bacterium. Taxonomy (GTDB): domain Bacteria; phylum Desulfobacterota; class Desulfobacteria; order Desulfobacterales; family SG8-13; genus JARFQH01. Next base: position 5,555 of record JAQAZR010000490.1, on the reverse strand, counting down.
AGGACGGCGGTCCACATAAGCTTCAAAATCGGATTTTATCTTCCCTCTTGGAATCTCGATCCGCCCGGCTGATGCATGCTGCCAGGAAATCGCTTGGCCTCCGAAACCTTTCCAATCGTGTGCCCAATAAAATAGCCTGATGTTTGTCCAAATGCCGGCATCATGGTAAACACCCTGATGCGGTAGCACAGATTCGGTATCGATCGAGGAGTCCGCATGCCGGCAAAAAGCCCCCGAACCTTCATCCTGATGGCCTGCGCCTGCGCCATTTTCTGGCCTGGCTCGTTTATTTTCGGCCTCCCCGGCGTCCTGCGCCAGCATTGGCAACAGGTATTCGACGCTGGCGATGGCGCGGTGGGCGGGACGGTGTTTTTCATTCTCACCGGTGCCACCTGCTTCATGTACCTGTGTGGGCGTCTGCAGGAAAAATACGGCCCGGGAAGATTGACGTCTATCGGGGCCGTCATGTGCGGCAGCAGCGCCATCTGGCTGAGCCAGGCCGGAAATATGACCGACGTCAACATCTGGGCGTTTTCCGTCGGCGCCTCATCGGCCTTTGTATACCTCCCGGGCCTGACGGTGGTCCAGTGCTGGTATCCCGAAAAACGCGGCCTCGTTGCCGGTTTTTTCAATATGGCCTTCGGTTTATCGGCGGCGGTCATGTCCCCGATTTTTTCCATCCTCTTATCGAAATGGGGCTACGAAGCGGTGACCCTGGCCGCAGGTTGTGCAGCGCTTACGATCGGTCTGACCGCTTCCGCCCTGATCCGCTTTCCGGAGACCGATACGTCGACGCCGGCCACCGTTGAGCTGTTTGCGCCCAACGGCCGTTCGGTGAAGGAAGCCTTGAAAAGCCGCGAGTTCTGGTGCCTCTGGTTCACCTGGGTGTTCGCCGGCGCCGCCGGGGCCAGCATGCTGGTGCTGGCCACCGGGTTCGGCCTGGCCCGCGGCCTGAATCTCGCTGATGCCGTCGTCCTGCTCACGGCGTTCAATGTGACCAATGGCTGCGGCAGGTTGATCAGCGGTTATTTCTCGGACCGAATCGGGCGATCCCGCACAATGGCGATGAGCTTTGCCGGCGCAGGCTTTGCCTATCTGATCATGCCCCATCTGGCAGGCCTGTGGTTATGGGCCACACTGGCGGCAGTCATCGGCTTCGCCTTCGGGACCCTTTTTGCGGTCTCCGGCCCGTTGGCCGGCGACTGTTTCGGCATGAAGCACTTCGGGGCCATCTTCGGGTTGATTTTTACCGCTTACGGTTTCGTGTCCGGGCCGCTTGGTCCATGGCTGAGCGGCCATATCCTGGATGTTACCCGGGGTAACTACATCCTGGTCTTTTCCTACCTGGGCCTGATGTATATAGGAGCGGCCGGGCTCATCTTGCTGATCCAGCCGTGGCGGGGATGTCGAATGTAACTCGTACCACCGGCACCAGTACCGGTCGATCACAGGGGTATCCGACTATGGAAGGCTTACTGCATGGAGATAAAATGGATGCCAATATGATGCTCGAATCGACTGAACAGTCACTCTTAATCATAGAGGAGCGCAAACGGTTTGACATCGTCGTCGGAGTGCCCCACCACGCCCCGGCTGGCGTTCCCAATTTGCCCTGCGCGGAGCACAGTGATTCGGATGAAAATACAGGTTTCATTGGGCGGCATATTGCGGAACAGCTCGACTGCTGCAGCGTCATTGCCTGCAATTCCGCCATCGACCCGAATAAACATATGAGGAGCGACTATGCGATGCAGATTGCGGCATGGAGCCCCAGCGTTCTGATTGAAATCCATGGACACGGAAAGGTCAGATCCAAATACGATGTTGAGATATCCTGCGGTTCAGCTGAGCTGAATACATGCTCTGAGGATTTGGCCACGGTAATCAATCGTAAGCTCTCAGAGGATGCAGACCTTGCGGACGTGTCGGTCTGCGGCCGTTTTACCGACATTTATTTCAAGGCGACTAGGACGCTGACGATTACCGATACACGGTGGCTCGCCTACCACATTGAACTGTCACCGCGACTGAGGAAACCGGAAACTGGGAAGACGGGAAAGCCAACGGCATTTGCTTACAGATTTTGTGATCATCTGGCAGACGCTTTGCGCGAGAAACATGGATGAAGATATTTTAATTTTACCATTTATTCAGATACGACCTGATAATTTTCAGGCAATCGTCGACTTGATAGGTTTTTAATAACAGCAGTTGTCGTAACTTTTTGTTTTTTCCGTCCCCAAAAGGACTTTCTGGCCTGGTTCACCCCCGGTCGCTTCGTAACCAACGAAGGTGATCTGGTCGAGAGCTACTCCACAGAGAGGAAGGTAGCGACGACGGCCCCCGCACTGGAGAGCTTCAATTCGTTGCCGGAGACATCAAAGCCATCCACGGTGGCCATGGTTTTTGCGAAATTGCTCTCCAGTTCCATTAAGGCGGGAGGCCCCGCCATCTTGGTGCTGACCAGCTTGCCCATGGTGACGCTGCCACCCACGAGGGCGTATGATCCGCTGAGCCGGTTGATACCGCCGAAGACGGAGAGCTTGCCGTGCGCGAACTTCATCGTGGGGGGCTTTGCCACGTCGATTTTCTCGCCATTGAGCGTCGTCAGCGTCCATTCCTTGTGCGCGGCCTGATTCACGCCCGCCATGTCGCAGACGTGGGTACGCCATGTATACGTCTTTCCCGCCTCCTGCGGAGCCTTCACGAGCGCTTTCTCCCCGCCGACAGGCGCCGGATAGATGGTCACGCCCCCCTTGATCGTCTCAACCACCTTGATGTCCTTTATCGCCATCGGGTCGACTTTGAGCGGGTCTTTGTCGAGGATGACGAGATCGGCCAGTTTGCCGACTTCGAGGGTGCCCTTGGTGGCCTCTTCTTCATACTGCCCGGCCACCCACTCCGTCATGGCCTTCAAGCCCTCGAAAGCCGTCACCCGCTGATCAGGACCGATCTGGGCGTCGGCGCGGGAGACGCGGTTAACGGACGACCATAGCATCATCATCTGGTCGAGCGGGGCGACGACAAAGTCGGTGTGGTTGGACGGACGCAGCCCGGCATCGATCGCATCGCGCATCGGACTGATGTACATGGCCTGCTCCCTGCCGCGGTTCTCAATGTGGGCCTCGGCGAAGTAGAAGGTGTGCAGGGTGTAAAAAGAGGGGCGCACCTTATATTGCACGAACTTGGGTATCTGGTCTTTACGTAAAAACTGGGTATGGATAGTGGTCACGTTCCAAGGCCGGCTGTAGTCCCCGGCCCGCGCGAACTCGTAGGCCGTGAGGAAAGCGTCGATGGCGGCATCCCCATTGCAGTGCAGGATCAGCGGCACCTTCAGGTCGTAGACTTTCTTCACCATCTGGTTGGCGAGGTCCTGGGGAAAGGTCGGTTCGCCCTTCCAGTCCTTTTCACCGCTGGGCCCGCCGGTGAGGTAGGGCGTGGTGAAGAAGGCAGTCCGTCCCTGCGGAGACCCGTCCAGGGTGATTTTCACGCCGCCGATCTTGAGGCGGTTCTTATATGTGCCCCATTCAGTCACCGGCTGTTCGGCGAGCACTTTGTCAACGTCCGTGATAAAGGGATAAGTGATCACGTCGATGATATTGGCCCCGGCTTCGCTGGCGCGCTTCATGGTCATGAACTGGGGGAAATGCGTCGCCCCCTCGTGGGCGGTCGTGATCCCGGCCTCCGCGTAGAGCATCTGGCCCGCGCGGGTCCACTCGATTTCCTGCTGAGCCGTCATCGGCTCGGACTGCTCCATCACCGGCAGGAAAGCCGTCTCCATGATGAGGCCCCAAGGCTCGTCGGTGCCCGGCTTGCGTACGATCACGCCACCGGGCGGGGTCTTCGTCTCGGCGGAGATCCCGTACTTTTTCAAGGCGAGGCTGTTCATCACCGCGCCGTGCATCGATACGTGATCGACGCGGACTGGGTGGTTGGGGAAGGCCTCGTCGAGGTCGTCACGGTTGAGCAATCGACCATCGGGCATGACGGTGTCGTCATAGCCGTAGCCCATGATCATCTCGCCATGGGGGATGTTCCGTTCCTCCGCGAACTTTTTCAGCTCCGCGATGATGCTGGGTACGTCTTTGCCGGGACCGGACGGTGGTGCGTACAGCTTGCACTGGTTGGCGACAAGGAGCGAGTTGATGTAATGGCTGTGACCGTCGAGAAAGCCGGGTAGCATGGCTTTGCCGGCGAGATCGACGACTTTGGTGGAGTCGTCTTTCATGGCAAGGGCCTGATCCTTAGACCCGGTAAAGACGATCGTTCCATCCTTCACCGCGAGCGCCTCGACATAGGTTGGCTCCTTGCCGGCCATGGTGAGAATGGAGCCGTTGTGGTAGATCGTGTCTGCCATTTCCTCTGCTGCCGCCGAAGTGTTCCAACTAAGCAGAACAACGAATCCAGCAATCATTGTATTTTTCATGTGTCTTGCCTCCATATTCCGCGAACAGTATCAATAAATTCGACATTTCGCATACAGGTTATGAAAACTTTTTGATTGATAATAATCGAGTATGCAAAATGCAACTGGACTTTGGTCCAATATCCTCCTCAAAATCTTGAGGGATGCCTTCAAAACTCCCCGCTTAGGGCTCACGAAAAAATAAGTTCGCAATTTTGGGCGTTGAGGCGCCCGCCTGGCAAGGCGCGAAAACGCAGGAATATCTGGATATTCCGAGTTTTCGCAACGCAGCCAGACGGGATGCATCGGCGTCCAAAAGGTGACGTTATTTTTGAGTGAGCCCTTAGTGACTCCAGCGGTTCTCTGTGAACCTTTATCCGGTGTAATCCATAGGACTCTCATTTTCAACGAGGCGCCTGTGGCTCGATGGGCCAACCGGCAATCCTTGATCACCGGGAGCCTCTGAGGGTCTGTCCAGTGGAATCTCCTGGACTTTTTCCAGCTTGCGTGAAATGACCCGCGTTCGAACCTGAGCGCTGTCAATGGTGTTGCTGGCCTCCTGAAGTTTTTTCTTGGTCCGCGCCAGCACGTCGCCGAACTTGCCGAACTCGGTCTTGACCATCCCCAGAAGCTGCCACACTTCACTGGAGCGTTTTTCGACCGCAAGGGTTCTGAACCCCATCTGCAGGCTGTTGAGCAGCGCCGCCAGCGTCGTCGGACCAGCGAGCACCACGCGGTATTCACGCTGCAAAAAATCGCACAGCCCCGGTCGTCGCAGCACCTCGGCATACAACCCTTCGACCGGCAGAAACAGGATACCGAAATCGGTCGTGTGCGGCGGGTCGATGTATTTTTCGCGGATGAATTTGGCCTCGGCTTTGATGCGCGCCTCCAGGCTGTGGATCGATTTTTCAGCCTGCTCCTTTTCGGCCGCCTCCTGGGCATCCACCAGCCGCTGGTAATCCTCCTGGGGAAACTTCGCATCGATCGGCAGCCACACCACCTCGGATCGGTCGTCACTCGGTCCCGGCAGGCGCACCGCATATTCAACCCGCTCGGCGCTGTTCTTGCGGGTGACCACATTGACACCGTACTGGTCCGGTGTCAGGATCTGCTCGAGGATGGCACCGAGTCTGATTTCACCCCAGGT
>JAQAZR010000489.1:0-3722 GCA_032127235.1 Deltaproteobacteria bacterium | reverse complement strand
GTGACAGATGTCGCAGCGGCCGGCCGGCGGCAAAGTATAATTTATTGAAAGCCCTATGGATGGTCGTCTTTCAGAAAGAGGCGATGATACTCTGATTCCGTCAAGTGTCGTTTGAGCAAACCGCTGACGAGGCTGAAGATGTCGTTCAGTTCGTCATCGCTGAGACGTCTGACAAGGGTTTGCAGCAGCGCATCATCGGAAAATTTCTGCAGGTAATACACGATGGTGTTCTGGTCATTTTCGCGGTCGAGCCCGAAGCCGACCAGTCCCTGGTAGGTTTCGACGAACTGATGAGAATGTGTGGCCATGGCGTGGGTTAATCCTTTGATGACGGACAGAAGCCGGACGGAATTCCACCCTATCTTAAAACGCGGTCCAAGGACAATGAGAAAACCTTTTTATACCTGTATTCGATAACCCGATGGCCGTCAACCCCGACCGCAGCGATACGAGACGATCGATCGGCCGGTCGATCCATCGGTTGTTCCCGATCCGGTGCCGTGATATATGGTTTTGACGGTGGATTGGATCCGAAGGAGTATACGTCACGATGATAACGCCGCGCAGAATCGACGGGGCAAACGTCCGTATTGGTTATTTTACTACCGCAGATGGAACGACCATCCGCAATGGCCTCTGGTCTCCTGAGAGTCAAAACCCCCGGGGCAGCGTAGTGCTTCTCGGAGGTCGCAAGGAGTTTCTCGAAAAATACGCCGAAACCGCAGCCGACCTCAACCGGAGGGGCTTCGCGGTATTCGGCTTCGACTGGCGCGGCCAGGGGCTTTCGAGCCGCATGTTGCCGGACCGGTTGAAAGGCTTTGTGCGGCATTACGATGACTACGTGCAGGACCTGGCGGACTTCTTCCAGAGGGTCGTCCAGCCGGAGGCCGTGCGACCGATCTATGTGCTGGCGCATTCGATGGGTGGGCACGTGGCTCTCCGTTACCTGCATCGGCAGCCGGCAGGCATCGACAAGGCGATCCTGGTGGCCCCCATGCTCGACATCAATACGAAACCGTTTCCACCATGGCTGGTGAGAGGGTTGGCCTGGCTGGGCCGACACATCGGCCTTGAAGAAGCCCTCGTGCCGGGCAGCGATAAGCGCACCAATTTCGATCGGCCGTTTGAGGGAAATGCGCTCACCGCGGACCCGAGGCGCTTTGCCGTGGAAAAAAACGCTGTGGTCCAAAATCCGGACCTGGCCCTCGGCGGCGTGACATTCGCATGGCTGACGGCAACTTTCGCATCGATTGCGCACATCCAACGACCGGGTTTTCTCGAGGGAGTTCGAACCCCGGTGCTGATGGTTGCGGCCGAGGCCGACCGGGTTGTGTCGGTTGCGGCCCAAAAGTCGGCCTGCCGGAGATTGCCGAACTGCCGCCTTCTGGTCATTGCAGATGCGCGTCACGAAATCCTGATGGAGACCGATGCCATTCGGTCGCGATTCTGGGAGGCGTTTGACGCCTTCATCGCGAACCAGACGGCCCATCCGTAATGTCAGGGCCACTGAGCTTCGACGTCAACGCCTTTACGGCGGCCAGGTATTGCGACAGACCGCGCGCGAAGATGTCGTTGTGGTTGGCACCGGCAATGGTGAGCAGCGACTTCTCGGCGGCCGGACAGGCCCCGTAGAGGGCCTTGCCCTCGGAATAGGGAATGATGTGGTCGAACTCGGCATGAATGATCAGGGTCGGTTTTTCGACCTGCTTGATTTTGTCGATGTTGCGAAAGCCTTCCTCTTCTCGGAATCCGATCGCCGCCGGTGAAACCCCCAGCAGCTGCAGGAGAGGTGCGGCGTATGCAAAACCGCTTTCGATGATCAGACCGTCGATATTTGCCGCTCGGCCACCGGCCAGTTCGAGGGCCGAGGCGCTTCCGAGCGATCGGCCCATGACGACCAGCGGACCGGTGTGGCTGCTTTTCTGTAACCATTCAGCGGTCCAATCGAATATTTTGTGGCAGTCCGACATCATGGCCGCCACCGACGGTCGTCCGCCGGAGCGGCCGTAGCCCCTGTAATCGACCGCCATGAAGTTGATGCCCATCTGGTTGTAGAGCGGTCCCAAGTCGTTGTAGTCGTCGACGATTTCGCCGTTGCCGTGAAAAAAGAGAATGTTGGGGCCGGTCGGATTTCCGGCGTGAAAGCAGGCACCGACGGCGACCTTGTCATCGACCGGAACCATCAGCTCACGGGAAGGCGGACTGAGTTTAGCGCCGCCGTAAGAAGGCCGCGGGTGAAACAGGACCGCCAGGATTTCCGGCCGATCCAGGATGCTGTAGTCGATTGACTTGGGGGAGGTCATAACCGTTTGCCTTATTGCGTGCGAGGTTGTGAAGGTTCCGTGGTCGCTGCGGCTTGAAAACGCTGGCGGATTTCTTCGATCCTTCTGCGGTTGGCGCCGAAATCGGTGTAGCCGACCCGCGAGGCGGACCGCAGATCGATGCGACGGTCTGCCGTATCGAAGCGGAAGTCAACGTCGTCCACGAAACCGAAGACGGTCGAAGTGAACTCGGCGTGGATAGTGGTGTCGGTTCGGGAAACGATTTTGGCCCCTTTCATCTGCTCCAGCACGGACAGCAGATGCGCGGCCGCCTCTGCCATCGAGCCGTCATATGTGAGCGGTGCGATGAAATGCTCTTTGTCGTCACTGAGCGAGGAAACGCAGTTCGGTCGGTCCGGACAAGCGGCGAGTTCACCGTTCTTGCCGTCCGCGTCCGCCGACCGGTTGGCGCTACAGTTCGATGACATCAACACTATCGCTAATAAAATCGGTATATTTCTTGACATGACCACAGCCTGTTAAGTTGCCTGACCACCAGTATAATGCCGGGAGTCGATGTAGGGCTTCAATCGGCGTTTCAGGTAGCGTTTGACGTAATGTCGGGTTTCGGGAAAAAGGAGCAAAAGCCCCATGGCGTCGGTCAGAAATCCGGGCGTCAGCAGGACCAGACCGGCAGCGAAAATCAGCACCGCGTCCAGCAGCTCTTCGGCCGGCATTCGCCCTTGCTCGAGGCTGTTGCGCACGCGCAGCATGGTCTGCATGCCTTGCAGGCGTGCCAGATACGCTCCGGCAAAACCGGTTGCAATGACCAGCAGCACGGTCTTGAATGCCCCGATGTGACCACCGACCTTGATGAGTAGGTAGATTTCGATGACGGGCACAAGGGTGAACGTGAGAAAGAGTTTGAACAGCATGGTTTTTTGTCAGGTCGGGTTAATAAAACATTAGTCAAATGTCAGCGAATCATCACCCGCCAAGTCTTTTTGGTTGAGAAAATCGCAGTATTCTTCCGCCCGCCGCTGCGACTTTGATTTTTGTCCGGTCTGCGTTTGCAGGTCCTTGTGAAAGGAAGCAATCGCAATCTCATCGTCACCATCTTTTTCCAATACCTGAAAACCTCCCTCAAAATGCTTGACGAAATACTTCATGATCGTGACCTCACCTCCGGTTCGTTTGAAAAATAAAAACTCACTCTGTGCCCTTCGTGACTCTGCGGTGAATATTTAGCTAAAAGGATAGTAAACAACTATATGTAACCTTATATCAGTCGATCCGACACAGAAGGTCGGTGATGCGGTAGCCGGCTTTCATCTCCTTCAGCCAATCGGCGGGAATGGCGTCTCGTCCCAGATGCGCACCTAGGATCATACCGACCGCCATCCCCCGGGCGGCAGAATCTCCGCCGGCCATCACGTTTTCAACCAGGGCCGTTTTCAAGTC
>JAQAZR010000488.1:0-3456 GCA_032127235.1 Deltaproteobacteria bacterium | reverse complement strand
CACATGACGCGCACGGTCCGCAGGTTAGGTGGATACTGCAGCCGTGATACCCCGGCCAGGTCGGCCCCGGCATCTGCGCACCAGTTGCAGAGGAAGGCCACGATCTTGGGTTCGAAATCAGACATGAGGTCACCTAGTTATTTGGTTTTAGGTTTTAGGTGTTAAGTTTTAAGTAATAGGTTTGGTTTTAAGTCTGAGTTTCAGTTTTTAAGTTTCCATAAAGAATGCGTTCCGTTCTTGCTTAAAACCGAAAACCTAAAACTTAAAACAATTTCTTTATACTATCGCACACACCGAAGCCATAATCTGTTCGTCGCGGAAGTGGAGCATGTCGATGGCTTTCTGCGGACAGGTCGACGCACACAAACCGCAGCCCTTGCAGGATGCGGAAATGTTGCGGGCACGATAGCCCTTGCCTTCCACTTCATCCAGGGCGATAGCCCCGAACGGACACACCTCGGCACACAATCCACAGCCGATGCACTTTTCCGCGTCGATCTGCGACACCAGAGGGGAGATCCTGATGGAAGGTTTGGCCAGCACTGTCGTCGCCCGACTTGCGGCCGCCATGGCCTGGGAGATGCTCTCATCGATCGATTTCGGATAATGGGCCAGCCCGCACATATAAATGCCGTCGGAGGCAAACTCGACCGGGCGCAGTTTGGCGTGCGCTTCCATGAAGAAGTTTTCGGCGTTCATGGGCAGCTTATACAGTGAGGCCAGTTCCGAGTTGTCGGTCGGTTCGATGGCCGTCGCCAGATTGACCAGATCGGCCTTGATCTTAAGGTCACGCTGCAGGATCGGGTCGAACACGCTCACTTCCAGTCCATCCGGGGCTTCCGTAACCTGAGGCTTTCTTTCAAGGGTGTAGCGGATAAAGATGACCCCCTTTTCCCGGGCCGTTTTGTAGAGCACTTCCCGTTGGCCGTAGGTGCGCAGATCGCGGTAGAGGACGTACACGTTCGTCTCGGGATGGGCCTCCTTTATCGCGATGGCCTGTGAAACAGAGGCGGTGCAGCAGATCCGGGAGCAGTAAGGCCGTTGGTCGTCGCGCGAGCCGACGCACTGGATAAAAACGACGCTGCCGGCATCCTTCAACTTCTCGGGATTGTTCTCCAGGTCGTGCCAGCGGGTGACTCTCGGGTTGCGGCCGTAGAGGTATTCCTCCGTATCGGTCGCTTTCCCGCCGGTGGCGATGATAGTGGCGCCGTGGGCGATGGTGCGCGTCTGGCCATTGGTGGAGACTTCGGTTTCGAAATTGCCCACGAAACCCGCTGCACCCGTGATGGTCGCATTCAGCAGCACCTCGATCTCCGGTTGGGCATCGACCTTGGCAACCAGGTCGGACAGGAACTCTCGAACATCCCGGCCTCTCCAGGTGTGCCGGAGATCTCTGGCCGCACCACCCAGTTTGTCCGTCTTTTCGACGATCGTGGTCGGGAAACCCTGTTGCGCGAGGTTGAGCGCCGCGGTCATTCCGGCCACACCACCGCCGATCACGAGGACCGACTTGTTGACATCGACGGAGAGATCCGGGATCGGCTCCAGCAGAGAAGCCCTCGATACGGCCATGCGCACCAGATCTTTGGCCTTTTCGGTGGCGTCTTTCTTGGCTTTCGAATGGACCCAAGTGCACTGATTCCGGATGTTGGCCATTTCAAAAAGATAGGCGTTGATCCCCGCGTTGCGGATAGTTTCCTGAAACAGCGGTTCGTGAGTCCGGGGCGTGCAGGCGGCTACCACGATGCGGTTGAGGTCCTGCTCTTTGATGACCGCGACCATTTTGTCCTGGGTATCCTGCGAACAGGTGAACAGGTTTTCCTCCACGTAGGCCACGTTCGGCAGGCTGCGGGCATATTCCGCCACCGCGGGTACGTCGGCGATGCCGCCGATGTTGATGCCGCAATTACAGACGAACACGCCAACGCGCGGATCCTTGCCGCTGATGTCGCTTTCGGTGGGGAACTGCTGTTCCTTGACAAGGGTTCCCCGCGCGGCTGACAGATGAACCCCGGCGCTGCAGGCGGCCGAGCTGGCTTCCATAACCGACTCGGGGATGTCCTTGGGCCCTTGAAAAGCCCCGCAGACGTAGATACCCTCTTTCGAGGTGGAAACCGGGCTGATGGAACCAGGCAGGCAGAAGTTGTCCGTGCCCAGTTCGATACCGAGTCGGTTGGCCAGTGCGACGATATCCGGTGAAATCTCCATGCCGACCGAGAGCACGATCTGATCAAACTGTTCGGTTTCAATCCGACCGTCCTCGGTGACGTATTTGACCTCGAGGTCATCGCTGCCCGGCACGGGATCGATGGTGTGCACCCGGCTGTTGATGAAGCGGACGCCGTGCTTGTCTTTGGCGTCGTTGTAATATTTTTCGAAATCCTTGCCGTGGGTCCGCATGTCCATGTAGAAGATGGCGCAGTCCAGTTCGCCGCCGGAATGTTCCTTGGCGATGACCGCTTCCTTGATGGCATACATGCAGCAGACCGATGAGCAGTAGGCGTTGTCGCAGCGGTTCACCTCGCGTGACCCGATGCATTGGAACCAGGCAATCTTCTTGGGTTCTTTTTGGTCGGATCTTCTGACCAGGTGTCCCATCGTCGGGCCGGTCGCCGAGAGAATCCTCTCGAACTCGATCGATGTCACGACATTCGGATGCTTGGCGTAACCGTATTGGTCAAATCGGGAAGGATCGAACGGTTGAAAGCCGGGGGCCAGGATAACGGAACCCACTTCGAGTTCCAGTTGCTCTGGCTGCTCGGCATGGGTTTCGAGAGTGATCGCCTCTGGCCCGCAGGCCTCCACACACTGGTAGCACTCACAGCAGTAGCCACAATTGAGGCAGCGATGCGCTTCCGACTGGCCGGCGGCCGCCGCGTAGCCCAATTCGACTTCCTTGAAGTTGCTGCGCCGCTCCGCAGCCGGCAGAGCCGGCATTTTGGCGCGGGCGGCTTTGGCCGTGCCAAACGGAATCGGCCGGTAAAGCGGGTTGTCTTTTGAAATCGGTTCGCGGTTTTCCGCCATGTCGCGACCCTCGATGTAGCGCAGGATCGATTCGGCGGCTTCCTTGCCGGCCGCGATGGCTCCGATGGCCACCCACGGACCGCTCTGGACGTCACCGCCGGCGAAGACACCTTCCCGGCCGGTGGCATAGGTTATGGCGTCCACTTCCGTGGTGCCCCACCGCGTGAATTCAATGCCGGTCACGTCTTCGAGGGCCGAAAGGTCCGGCTTCTGACCGATGGCCGGCACCAGTTGGTCGATCTCGATGTCATACTCGCTGCCCGGGAGAGGGACCGGTCGCTTGCGGCCGGAGGAATCGACATCACTGAGCTGCATTCTGATGCAACGCAGCCCGACGACCCGGCCGTCCTCGACCAGCACCTTCTGAGGCGCGGACAGATAGGTGATTTTAACGCCTTCATCCTCGGCCGCCTGGATCTCTTCTTCCCAGGC
>JAQAZR010000487.1:0-3534 GCA_032127235.1 Deltaproteobacteria bacterium | reverse complement strand
CCGCAGATAGAGTTCATCCTCAAGAACATCGTCCTCGTATCCGACATCGATGTTGGGATTGTCGTTCACCTCGATGACGAAGGCTTGCTTTCCGACCTGCTTGAGGTCGACGCCGTAGAGCCCGTCACCGATCAGGTTGGCGGCTTTGAGGGCGGTTTTGACCACGAACTTCGGCGCCTTTGCCACCGGAAGCGTCTCCACTTTGCCGTATACGTCCCGGCCGCCCCTACCCTTGCGCACGATCTGCCAGTGCTTGCCCGCCATGAAGTATTTACAGGCAAAAAGGGGCTTGCGGTCAAGGATGCCGATGCGCCAGTCGAATGCCGAAGGCAGGAATTCCTGGGCAATGATCAGTTCCGATTTTTTCAACATGAGACGGAACTGTTCCCGCAGCGACTCCCTGTTGTCGACCATGACCACACCCTGCGAAAAGGCACTGTCAGGCTGCTTCAAAATACAGGGAAAGCTCATTTGGCTCATCAGGTTTTCGACGTTTTTGGCGTGCAGAATGTGGGTCTCGGGAATGGGCACCTTCGACCGGGACAGAAGCTCGGCCAGGTACACCTTGTTTGAACAGCGCAGGATCGATTCCGGCGCATCGATAACCACGAGCCCCTCGGCCACGGCTTTGCGGGCCAAGCGGTAGGTGTGGTGGTCCACGTTGGTGGTTTCGCGGATGAACAGTGCGTCGAACTCGGAAAGCCGGTTGGAATCCTCGCGGGTGATCAGTTCGGTCCCCAGCCCGAGTTCCTCGGCGGCTTTGACGAACTGCCGCAACGCTTTCGGGTCCGACGGGGGGTGCTTTTCGGCGGGATCGTGAAGGATGGCCAGATCATAGCGGGGTACCGACCGCTTGGGAATGTAAAGTTTTTTACCGGCATAAAATTCCGAGGCCACGGCCTGGGCAAAAGCCTGTTCCTCGGGGGGAATGTCTTTCACAGAAAGGGGCGAGACATTGGTGAGCTGCCAGTTGATGACAAATGAAAAATCGGCCCTTATAAAAGGGGCCGGGAAAAATTTGAACAGCCGTGAGCTGATGAGCTCGAACCTTTTGTCGATGCTCTTGCCGAAGTAAATGTTAATGGAAATTTTTTTAGGGTCATCGTCCGTGAAGAGCTTTTGCAGAGACTCTTCGATTTCTCCGGACATCAGTCGGATGATGCCCACCGATTTCATGTCCTGAATGGTGGTGATGGTCGGAACGGGCTTGTGGTTGCGGGCTTCAGCCAGCAGGCTGACGTAATATCCGAGGCTCTGGTAGCGGTAGGAACGACAGATGTTGAAGACCTTGGTCCCCTTCAACTCTGAGAATGAATTGTCCGAAAGATACGCCCTGGCGGCCACGGGCTCGATGCCGCTGAAGCTGAGCGGGCACTCTTCGGGGTTTTCAATGACGACGAGAACGGACACCTGATCCCTCCTTATACGGGTTTCTTTTTTGGTGTAATGATCAACAAGTTGGCGTCATAAGTCAGGATTCCCAACATGATGGCGCAGATCAGACGATTCAGACGAACTGTGTAGATCGGGGAGGCACTGATCGGATTGGGCAGCAGGGGATCGGCCACCAGGACGGTGCGGTCCTGCATGTTGTATCCGCACAGTACGACGAAGTGGCCGGTCGGCTCGCCCTGGATGTCGTCGTAGACCAATTTCTTCCCAAGCGCCGTTTCCCGGGCCGTCCGATAGAGAAAGGTGGCCGACAGTCCCGTTAAAATCGGAATGGAACGCTTCAGAAGGCCCCGGATGAGCGAACTGGTCAGATCCTCGAAACAGATTCTGCCTCCCAGCCGCAGAAAGTCGAGGTAGGCCTTGGAGGCGGTGCGTACCTTTGGATTGTTTTTGGCCTTCATCTGAGTCGTCAGCCGTTCTTCGATGGCCGGTGCGCCGGGTGCGAACCAGGTCGGGTCGAACACCTGCAAATTGAAGGTGTAGAGCTTGGCCCGGTATCCGCGGCGCAGGGCGTGACAGCCCAACAGGACCGCCAGGGTGCCGCCCCCCTTGAGCTGCTTCACCTGCCCGATGACCTTGTCCAGGGAGATTTTGTCGCCGAAATAAGTGTAAACGGCGTGAAGACAGGTCGGTCCGCAGGTGGTGTCGTCCGGCTGGGATTTAATTCCCAAATGAAGCTTCTTGTCCATTTCAACCCCGGCTCACTGTTGTGGCCAACTTGAAACAGCATTCTGTTTACCATAAATCATCATATAGACTTTGAGTTAAAGGTGTTGGACTGCGTTATCGACCGTCGGCGTATTACGTTACAGCCTCTTCCCCCTGGCCTTGCCAAAACCTTCATCTTAAAGCCTATAGCATAATGGGGTTTCGCCATACCCGTCAAGACCCTTGATTCGCAGCCCCTGCTTGCCCCTATCGGACCAAGGTCCAATTGAAATTGTCGAAATGCGGGTAAACGTATGCTTCACTGCATGTGCAAGCGGGTCTGTGGCTTCATAGGTCTCACCGTTTCGACATAACCACGGGAAATCTGCAGCCGCGAAGAAATGACGACCGCCCAAAAGTCATTACAGCGGCAGTTCAACGCTCAAAGCTGTTGTTCCCTGGGACATTTTGACTCCCAATTTTGTCTGGTCTAAATATCCACCGTTCGTTTCCTGATTTCGCACAGTATGTCGGATTTTTCTCGACATACTGTGCGAAATAAAGGGGGCAAGTGTCCTCTTGACTCATGTGCCAGCTGAAAAACGCAAAAAACCCTCCGACGTCTGTGGAAGCCCCCACAGCAGTGTGTCAGAGGGTTTTGGAAATTCGGCCGCGGTTTTTCCGCACCGGCCGTCTGGTTCTATGAGTGGTGTTTCGTTTTGTCTGCCTCGCGTCTTTTAGTCGAATTGACCGGTTTGCACGTACTCAGCCTTGACCAGACTCCAAAAGTCGTCCGCGAGTCCTGCCTCGATATAGGAATAGGGAAGCCAGCCATAGCCAGCCTCCCCCCAGGCTGTGCCCCAGGAATTGCGTATCTTAAGTGCGCCTTTGTCTTTGCCGATCTTCCGGTTGTCGTCATATCCGACAGTGACTACCGCATGACCGCCCTGGACCGGGTCATTGGGACCCGGGAACTCAAATTCCCCCTTCTCGTTTCCGAAATTGTAAACCGTAAAACCGAACATGGAAGGAAATCCCGCCGCCAAAAAATTTTTTATGCGCTCCAGCAACTGGCTGGGTGAGGCAATCGCCCGGTCTAATCGATAGTATTTGATGCCCTGATAACTTTGCGCAAACGCATAGCAGAACGCACTCGGTTCGTCATCGAATTTGGAGATGTCATAGGGATAGTATTCTTCCGGTGGAATGCCGAATAGGACCATGGCCTTCATCGTGGTTCGCAGCCAGGCCCCGGTATCGCCGGTCCAGTGCAGCAGCTTTCGGGTGACTTTGTATAGAAAAATTCGCGATGCATCGAGGTGTTCTTTAAACGCGCGCCTCTCATAATATTCGATAAGGCCCACCCCCGCGTTGGCGGTGCAGGAGCCAAGGCTGCCTTGGTCCTCAATGGGTGAACACCAGGCCGTAAGATCG
>JAQAZR010000486.1:0-4855 GCA_032127235.1 Deltaproteobacteria bacterium | reverse complement strand
AACTCGAAACGCATATCGATGGGTGTGTAGCCTGCAAATAGTGCCTGGCGACACTCAAGAAAACGATCAAGCTTTGCAGGCAATTGGCCGACGACCCCGTGCCGGAGGCTTTTCACTTGAAACTCAAAGAGATGCTCCTCCAAAACATGCTTGAAAGCGGTCCAAGAGCGCAAAAGAGGTAAGACGCATTTCCAACGGATACCCGCCACCTTCGTCTTTAATTTTTCTGAATCTTATGGATGGGCCCGACCGAGAATTGTGACTAATCGATCTGCTTGATATCCCCCTTGAACTCGATGAATAGATTTTCATTGCGGCCGTCTATTTCCGGCGCGTTGTCCTTCCAGTTGTAAATCCGGCAGGCATCGGTTTGATCCGACGGTATGGTGCAGCCGATAAACGGCACAAGAGGGTCGCCGGCGGTCGATTTGTAGTTCAGCATCAGCGCTCTGGATTGAGGAAAATTTTCAAACTCCAGCAGACGCACAAAAAAAATCCTGCAATCGCCCTCGAAAAATTCGCTTTTTTGGCGAAATTCAACAATTCTCCGGCGGAACTTGTTTACAGCGGATTGGGTATCCGGGGCGTCGATGATCAGATTGAACTCGCCGTGTCTTCGATCTCGTTCTTCAATTTCCTCTTGGTTGGTCAGGTGGAAGAATTCGCCGATGAATATCATCAAATTTCCTTTCTTACCGCTTAACGTTATTACGAATCGGCACCAGTTGCCTATTAATCACAATCGAGCTGTCTTGATCAAGTCTTTCGGCAAAATCCCGCTTTTTTCGGCTATGAAATAAGGGTGTCGGTTTGACCGCTATCAGCTGAAAGCGTCTTCTGCCGGCGACAGGTCATCAACCCCGCTGCGCGGGATGCGGTTTGCTGATCCAGGAGTTCCCGTCCCATTGCTTACGGTATTTTTGCTGCATTACAAAAGCGAGCCAGATTTTTTCCATGGAGCGAAACAGTTTTCCAGGAGTTTCGCTGCTGCTCTTATACGGTTGCCGGGTCCAATCGAAAAATTCCTGCACAATGCTCTCGTAGCGTCGTCCCGGGATCTGTGCCATCTCGATCAGCTGATTCTGCCGGGGAAGCCAGGTGAATTTCGACAGATGGATGACGCTGTCTTTGACACAGATGCTGAATCCTTTTTTGAATCGCACCGGCGCGGGGTCTCTGGAAATCCAGCACCGAATCTGATTCTCGGCATCGACGTAAAAGTCGCCGTAAGCCGGCTGCCAACGACACTGGATTTCTTCGGCGGTCGCGCACATCCGGATGTAGTCCTCGCTTTTATCCATTAGTAACCGGGATCGTGGCGGGATCGCCCGAACTTTATCGGACCGTCGCCTGTTTTGCGTTTTGTGTCCTTGTGACAACCTGTCGACAGTTTGTTTCCCGGGTGAAAAAAAGCAGTATAAATGCCAGCACCATCCACCCGAACATGAGGCTGAAACCGATACGGAAAGCGTCCAGGTCATAGATCCGGGCGCCGTTTAGGGTCTGCCCGCTCCATCTTCGATCCAGCACCCAACCCACAGCCGGCTGCAGCAGGGTCGGCCCCATGATAACGCCCATGTTGATCAGACCGGAAACCGTTCCGGTCAAGTCCGGCGGCACCGACTCTTTGACATAAGCGAAGCTGATGATCATGCAGCCCGAGGCGAAACCGGTGACAAGGACCACTATAATGAGCCAGTGCAGCGGATGGGGAGCAACGAACAGAATCAGGCCCCACCCGACTGTCGCCACGGCGCAACCCCAGATGTAAGGTAATTTTCTGCGTCCGAGCCGGTCTGAAATCGCTCCGAAAAAAGGGCTGCCGACCGCCCAGGCCACCAGAAGCATCGATGATAAGCCCGCCGCGCCGGTGTCGGTGAGGTTGTGGTGAGTGACGAGAAAAGGCACGCCCCAGAGCCCTGAAAACGTCAGCACACAACCGACGATACCACCCGGTATGACGAAGAGCAGCCAGGTATTGGGATACCGCAGGACTTCAGTGACACCGGATATGATGTCAATCACTGTGCGATTGTGTTGCTGGGCATGCGCGGGCGCATAGCTCAGATAGCCTCTTTCACTCGGATCGTCCCGGACGATCCACCAGATACCGGCACAAACCAGAAAAGCCAGCACAGACGAGTAGAGCATGACCGGTCGCCAACCGACGCTGTGAACCGCCAATCGAAGCGGCACACCGGCGGCTACGGCCCCGATGATGCCGCAGAAAAGCGCGACGCCCGATACAAAGGCAAAACGGCGCGGTGCAAACCATTGATTCGCCAGCTTCAGCATCCCCACCCAGGCCACGGAGACCGAGCCGCCGATCAGCAGTCGTCCGATTCCGGCCCAAAAAGCGCTCGAGGCCGTGGCAAAGATCAGGCTGCCGATGCCGGCCACGCAGGCACCGGTGGTGAGCAGGCGGTGAGGGCCCCAAGTGTCGACCAGGATCCCGGTGGGGATCTGCATGGCGACGTAACTGTAAAAATAAAAAGCCGACAGGTGGCCCAGGGCGGCGGCGCCAATGCCGAAATCGTTCATCAGTTCGGTGGTCATAACGGCCGGTGCCACGCGCTGGTAAAATCCGAACAGATACAGGAGGGCACCCAATCCCCAGACTGACCACGAGACGTAGGCCGGTGGTGGAGAATTCTGGTGAGCGGGAAAATCCGTGGGTTTCAATTTTTTGCAATCCGTTTTCGCTTGCGCCCTATCTCGAACGAAACCGTTTCAGTAAACAGATGAGGCCGTAAATCGTTATTCCCCACAGGAGACTGTTGATGACAACCGGTACATAAATCCAGTCACCCGGAAACCACTTTCGCGAATAGAGGGATAAGGTGATAACGGGAAAAAACAGCACCCGGGTGACCCATACCAAAGTGTCGCCGAGATAACCGGCAGCGCGGCTGCTGCCTGCAGCGAACATGCCCATCTGCATGGTGAGGGCGATGATGATCTTCGCTGCGATAAAATGGACCGCGGCGATGCTGACAACGATGGATGCCTTTCGATTCATGTCATCTCTTTACATTTGTTATTTTCGCAACAGCCACAGGATAACCGAAACGATGACGCTGACCAGGATCATCGTTGTGATCGGGATGTAGACCTTTAACCCGGGTTTGTCGATGATGATGTCACCCGGCAGCCGACCGATCGGCAACTTGGAGATCCAGGGCCACAGGATGCCGATCGCGAGTACAAGAATGCCGAGTATAATCAAATTTTTTTGCATCGTTGGCAACCGTTTTTTCCATCATCGCCGCGTCGGAATTCGACCAGGGTGGCTTAAAAACATGGAATCAACTAAAGGGCGTGCCGTAACGATTAAGTGAGACTTTTTCATCCTGAAGCGACTCTCGCTTGTGGGGCGCCTTTTTCTCGGCCGGGTAACCGACGGCAACCATGGCTTCGACTGCCAGATGCTTCGGCAGGCTCAACGCTTCAGCGATGAAGGCTTCGGCGGTTGTGGTTTCGCTGTGCATCCGTTTGCGGATCTGGATCCAGCAACTGCCCAGCCCCAGGGATTCGGCTGCCAGCTGGATGAAGATGGTGGCAATCGCGGCATCCTCCACCCAGACGTCTGATTTGGCCGGGTCGGCGCAGACCACGATAGCCAGGGCGGCGTTTGACAAAAAGGCGGAACCATGCGGTTTGGCCTGGCTCAACTTTGAGATCAGGGCACGGTCGGTGACGAAAACAAATTCCCAGTGGTTTGAACCCCGGGAGGAAGGAGCCCGCAAGGCCGCCTCCTTCAGCCGTTCGATTTTGGCGTCTTCGATCGCGTCGTTCGTGAATTGCCGAATGCTTCTTCTTTTTTTAATGAGTTCGAAAAACATCTGATAAATCCCTCCGCTGGTAAATATTGTTCTTGACATTATGTGACGTAATTCCTAACAATTACCGAGAACTTTTTAAAGGAGATCGATTTTTTTTCGTTATCCTCCATATCCAAAACAGGAGATTGAAAATGTCAGAGGCTGACCGCAGGTCCAGCATCCGTGTACCGGGAAAATACGAGATCAACTTCATTAACGAAGGCGATTACCTGATATCATTCAGCAAAGACATCTCTGTCGATGGCATGTTCATCCAGACCGACAGTGCACCGGCGGTCGGGGAACTCACCAAATTGACCTTTTCCATCGGTAATGTCGAAAAAGTATCGGTCAATGCAAAAGTCGTCTGGGTCAATGATTCCGAGTCGAGTGGAGACCCGGGCATGGGCGTGCGTTTCGTCAAGCCGCCCAAAAAACTCAAAGAAACCATTCTGGCGCTCGTCAAAAAAGTAGCGGTGCTCGAGCCGAGCAAAACCAAGTCAAAATAATATATGCGCGATTGGCAATCGGCGGCACCCTTTCCTCTCGCTGTGTCAACAATAGGAAGAATCGCCGTTTAAAGCGCCACTATTTCTTGCCCACCACTCCCGGCCACCGGGAAACGGGGCACCGCTTCGAACTCTGTTTACCTGCACCTTAAAAAATCTACGGTACAATATTTACCCCGATAGCGGTGAGTTCCTGCTCCACGGCTTTTTTCCAACCGCGATTGGCTTTCGGATTGGCCGGACTAGGGTGGGTGATGCGGCCGACCATAAGACCCATCCCCTCCAGGGCTTCCTGAACACGATCCCGGGCGAAATTTCCGACACCGATGACATAACGCGGTTTCAAAAAAGTGATCATCCGGCGCAGGGCCCGGTCACAAGCATTCAGGAGCGGTTTTTTTTCGATGGCCTTGAGACGGTCGGGTGTGCAATTGCGTCCGCTGGCTTCGAGGAAGAGCAGCGGACAATAGTTGGCCACAAAAAAGCGCCTGAAAAAAATCTCCGGTGACCCGCTGGTTGCCCTGG
>JAQAZR010000485.1:0-6964 GCA_032127235.1 Deltaproteobacteria bacterium | reverse complement strand
GTACATCGACGTCCTTTCGGCTCCGAAGAAACTGGAAACGATGCTTAACTATACGAAAGGTAAGCGCAAAGTACCGGTGATCGTGGCGGAAGGAAGAGTTACGGTCGGTTGGCAGGGCAAAGCCTGAGGGGTATGATGACGGCGGCAGGCTGCCGCCGAGAGTTGCCCAAGGCCGACCGTGGATGGCTGTGTGATGATGGCATGGATCTATCACCACGTGGACAGGTTTGTTTCAAACCGGCGTCGCGCTCCTTCCGTCCGGCGTGGGTAAGGCCAATATGGTTCATTATTTCCCCTCGGAGTGTGGATCGGGTGTCAAAAAATCCGCAGAATGAAACTGACTGCTGCCAGTTTGAAAAAAGACTCCGCGAAATGGGGGCAGCGGCCACCAGTTTAAAGGAGACCAATTCAGACTTGCGGCGATGCAACGAGTATCTGACGGCGTTGCATGAAACCGCTATCGGTTTGCTCAACCTGCTCGACAAGGAAGAGCTGCTCGAGACCATTCTTTATCAAGCGGCCCTGCTGACCGGATCGGGAAACGGTTATATCTACCTGTTGGAATCGTGCAAAACCCGCATGCAGATGCAGGTCGGAATGGGATTCTTTAAGGGCCAGCTCGGTCGACGCGTTAGAATCGGTGAAGGCATGGGCGGCAGGGTTTGGCAGAATGAAAAGCCGGTGGTGGTCGATGACTACCAGTCCTGGCCCGGGCGACTGCCAGACAGAAGCCTCGACCCCTTAGGCCCTATTGTGGGGATCCCGTTGAAATCCGAAAAAAGTGTTTTGGGCGTTATCGGGCTGGCCCGGGTGGAAGATGACAAGCGGTACCAGGAAGAAGATGTCACGATTCTGGGCCGGTTTGCCGAACTGGCCCTACTGGCGCTCGAAAAGGCGCAGTTGATTACCGATGCCCGTCGGGAGTTGGTCGAACGGAAGAAAACCGAAGTCACCCTCAGAGAAAGCGAGAAGCTTTACCGCTCTTTGCTGGAGTCTTCTCCCGATCCGGTGGTGGTTTACGATATTGAAGGCCGGGCCACCCATGTCAACCCCGCTTTCGAGCGCACCTTCGGATTTGCGCGCGAAGAGCTGCTGGGAAGGCAAATTGAATTCGTGCCCGAAGAGAATTTACCGGAGACAAGGGCTGCCATCGAGAGCATGCTGAGCGGCGACACCATCCAGCTGTTCGAAACAAGGCGGTTGACCAAGGACGGTCGTGTACTGGATGTCCAGATAAGCTCGCGGCTCTATAACGACCGCGACGGAAGACCGGCCGGAAACATCGTGATCCTCCGGGACATAAGTGCCGCTAAGAAGGTCGAGGAGGAGTTGCGGCAGTACCAAGACCAGTTGGAGGAGCTGGTCGCCGGACGAACTGCCGAACTGGCCAAAACAAACGCACAGCTGGCCCGGGAAGTTGAAGATCGCAAACGGGTCGAGAAAAAACTGCGCAAGCGGGAAGTGGAGCTAAAAGCCCAGTCCCATCATCTGGCAGAGGTCAACACCGCCCTCAAGGTCTTGTTGAAACAGCGTGAATACGACAAAAAAGAATTGGCTGACAATGTTCTGTCCAACGTGAAAGAACTGATCGGCCCTTACCTCGAACGACTGAAAAAGAACCGCCTGAGCACCGACCAGCTGACGCTCATCAGCATCCTGGAATCGAATCTGGGCAACATAATTTCGCCTTTTATCAGTCGGTTCTCAGCGCGGAACATCAATCTAACCCCCACCGAAATCCGGGTGGCCAACCTGGTCAAGGAAGGTAAAACCAATAAAGAGATTGCCGCCCTCCTGTGTCTTTCAAAAAACACCATCCTGTTTCACCGCTACAACATCCGCAAGAAACTCGGTATCAAGAACAAGAAAATCAATCTGCAGGCTCACCTGATGTCCTTTGAACAATAGTGGTTTTAAACAACTATTATGCCGCTATATTATAAACTTGACAGCTCCGGAATATTCTGTATTTATAAGAGAAAACAACATAGCTATTTTGTAGCTTCGATGGAGCGCCACTGCAGCCCAAATTACGGATCCGGTTTACTGATCACCCCGGACGTCTTTTCGAGAAAGGCGACCATTTCCGGTGTAATGTCGGTTCTTTTCGGATCATTTTTTACGCTTGACCAAACAACAAACATAATATAGAAAGCTCTTTACGGAATGAATGTTATTCATGTATATGGGCTCATGCGGTTTATAATTCAAACGGGTTTGAATCAGGCATTACGAACGGATTACGAAACACCTCCACCGGGCTATATCATTGAGCGCGATCACCTTCAGCCTGAAACCGACCGGCATGAGAACAATGGTGCCGCTCAACTGGATTAGAAAAAAAAGGTCTGAACAAAAGACCTTTTTTTGTTTTGACTGAGGCCTTTGCGCCCGAATCCATGCGGCCACGGGCCGAACGGAATCCCATGGATACTTTGAAGATATCGAATGTCACGCTCTCCTTCGGCGGTCTGAACGCTCTGACCGATGTGAACTTGAACATCGAACCGGGGCTGATCACCTCGATTATCGGCCCCAACGGGGCCGGCAAAACCAGCCTGCTGAACTGCATTTCCGGTTTTTACCACCCCAGTACGGGAGATATATTCTACGGTGAATACCGGCTGACCCGATCGTCTCCGCACCAGGTGTCCAACCTCGGTATTGCCCGGGCGTTTCAAAATATCGAACTGTTTCGTGGGATGACCGTACTTGACAACTTGATGCTCGCTCGGCATCAGAATCTCAAATACAATTTTTTTCAAGCCGTCGTGTTCTTCGGCAAAGCGTCTCGGCAGGAAGCCGAAAACCGGCGTTTTGTAGAAGATGTGATCGATTTTATGGAACTCGAGCCGTACCGCAAAAGGACGGTCGGCAGTCTTGCCTACGGTATCCAAAAGAGGGTGGAGGTTGCGCGGGCGCTGACCCTCGGACCGAAATTGCTGCTGCTGGATGAACCCATGGCGGGTATGAACGTCGAAGAAAAAGAAGACATAGTCCGCTTCATAATGGATGTTCAAAAGGAGCGCCAGGCTACGATTGTGCTGGTTGAACATGATCTCGGGGTTGTGATGGACATTTCCGATTATGTCTATGTTCTCGATTTCGGCGAGTTGATCGGAGCAGGAAAGCCGGAAGAGGTCGCCAAAGATCCAAAGGTCATCGAAGCATATATCGGGGAAGATTAACGAGGTATGGAAGAGAACAAAGATCTGCTTGACTTCACGATTCCTCAGCTGCTGCGCTGGCGGGTCCAGCATTCAGGTGACAAGGTCGCCCTGCGGGAGAAGGACTTCGGTCGCTGGATCAGCTATACGTGGAAAGAATATTACGAGTATGTCCGCAAAACAGCTGTTGGGCTCGAGAAAATCGGGTTGAAAAAGGATGATAAGCTGGCCATTATCTCCGACAACATACCCGAGGTGCTCGTGGTGGCGATCGCGGCGCAGGCCGCCGGCGGCATTTCTGCCGGGATCTACCAGTCGAGCCTGCCGGATGAAATCGGCGACATCCTCAACTACATGGACGTTTGTATTGTCTTCTGCGGCGACCAGGAACAGGTGGATAAACTCGTCGAGGTGCGCGACCGGATCCCGAAGGTCAAGAAGGTGATTTACGAAGATCCGCGCGGCATGCGTGGATACCGCGCGGATAATTGGTTCATGCAGATCGACGACCTGTATGGATTGGGTGAAGAAGTTCTCAGGGAAAACCCGGATCGCCTCGAGGAAATGATCGACCGAGGGCGACCGGACGACGTATGCCATCTGTGCCAGACTTCAGGGACTACCGGGCTTCCTAAGGGCGCCATGATGACGCACCGCAATTACATCAATATGGGGGTGCAGATCACCAAAGTCGACAAACTCGATGAAGGCGACGAGTATGTATCGTTTCTTCCGTTTGCATGGATCGGCGAGCAGATGAATTCTTTCGGGGTGGCCATGGCCACCGGTATAACGGTCAATTTCCCCGAGTCGGTGGAAACAGCCATGGAAGATTTAAAGGAAATCGGTCCGCAGTTCATATTCGGTGCCCCCCGGTTCTATGAGATGCTGCGGTCTCAGATATGGCTGAAGATCGACGATTCTTACTGGCTGAATCGGCGATTTTACGAATATTTCATGAAAGTCGGCGAACGTGCAGCGGTCTATCGGATGTCCGGAAAGAAGATGCCTTTGGCGCTCCGAATCAAGTCCTGGTTGGGCAACATCATGGTTTTTCTGCCGCTGACCAACCAGATCGGTCTGCTGCGGCTGCGCCGGGCTTACACCGGCGGCGCGGCCCTCGGCCCGGATCTGTTCACATTTTACCAGGCCATTGGGGTCAACCTGAAGCAGATATATGGTCAGACGGAAATTACCGGCATTGCCTATATGCATCGCGACGGCGATGTGCGTCCGGATACGGTAGGGATTCCCCTGCCGGGAACCGAATGCAAAATATCCGACGAAGGGGAAATTCTTTCCCGCTCCCCGTCTGTAACAGCCGGCTATTACAAGTTGGATGACAAGACCGAAGAGGTGCTTGCGGGTGGATGGCTGCATTCCGGGGACGCCGGTTTCATCGACAAGGACGGCCATCTGGTGGTGATCGACAGGCTCTCGGATGTCATGCACAACAAAGCCGGTGAAATTTTCAGCCCGATGTTTCTGGAAAACAAGCTTAAATTCAGCCCTTACATCAAAGAGGCGGTCATCTTCGGCGATCAAAGGGAGTATGTTGCCGCCCTGATCAATATTGATCCGATCGTGGTCGGCAAATGGGCCGAGGATCGTGGGATATCCTTCACAACCTTCATGGATCTTTCCGCCAGACCGGAAGTGGCCGAGCTGATGATAAAGCAGGTGATCGAATTCAATCGGACGATAGAAAAAGAACATTTCAGAATTCACCGCTTTGCCATTCTCTATAAGCTGCTGGAC
The DNA here is from genome assembly GCA_032127235.1 of Deltaproteobacteria bacterium. GTDB lineage: Bacteria > Desulfobacterota > Desulfobacteria > Desulfobacterales > SG8-13 > JARFQH01. The sequence continues at coordinate 2,039 of JAQAZR010000485.1, read as the reverse complement.
GTCGATGACAGCGAGTTGACCAAGACCGGCAAGATCCGCCGTAAGTTCATCCGGGAAAAATACGATGACCTTTACACGGCACTCTACGATCCCAGTGTCAGCGAGAAGAAGGTGGAGGCCTTTTTCCAGTATCAGGACGGCCAGACATCAACGGTTCAAACAACACTTAAGTTCTACACCATGGAATGAGGTGACATGAGCTATTTCCTGCAATTGGTCGTCAGCGGCATCGTCGTTGGTTCAATCTACGCGCTGTCTGCATTGGGATTCGTGCTGATTTACAAGTCGAGCCGTGTCTTGAACATTGCCCACGGGCAGCTCATCGCCACAGGAGCATTCATAACTTATGCGCTCGCCGTGTGGGCCGGAATTCCCATTGCATTGGCCTTCTTCCTGAGCCTGATCATCACGTTTTTCATTGCCATGAGCGTGGAGCGCGTGTTCCTGCGCCGCCTCATCGGCGAGCCGATCATCTCGGTCATCATGGTGACCATTGGGCTGATGTCCATCCTGGATGGCTTGATCTATTTGACGCCATTTGGAACACTCAACTTCTCGTTCCCCGAATTTCTACCGACCACCCCCATCAGGTTGGGCGGTGTGTCCATCAGTTGGACCCAACTGGTCGGTGTGATCACCACGACCATTCTTATCGGTGGTTTCTCCTGGTTTTTCAGAAAGTCAACGCTGGGAATTTCCATGCGGGCGGTATCAGATGACCAGCTGGCGGCCATGTCCATCGGGATCTCCATCCCACGGGTATTCGGCCTCGCCTGGGCGGCGGCCGGTTTCAGCGCGGCGGCTGCAGGGACCATTATCGGAAACATTACCGGGCTGAACTTTGAAACCCTGCAAGCTTTCGGCATCACCGTGTTTCCGGTCGTCATTCTCGGTGGACTCGATTCGATTATCGGCGCCGTGGTGGCGGGGATCATTATGGGTCTTATTCAACAGTTTGCCGCCGGCTACCTTGACGGTCACTGGGGGCTGCACGGCACGGCAAGCCTGCTGCCGTATATCATTCTGCTGGTCATCTTACTATTCAAACCGCACGGATTGTTCGGAATCCACGAAATTGAACGGGTGTGATCATGGCTGTAAACCGTTGGCTGGCAACCGGCAACTACTTTACGACGTACAAGGAAGAGCAGCGCATCTTCCAGACCAACCTCGACCGGACGGTATTCATTGCCTTCCTGATGGTTGTTTTTACCTGGCCTTTGTTCTTCGAAGTCAGCAGCAAGTATATGCTGGTCGTCGACAATATTCTTATCGCCATCATTGCGGTGATTGGTTTGAACCTGCTGACTGGATTCGCCGGTCTGATTTCCATCGGGCATGCCGCCTTCGTCGGTGTGGGTGCCTATACATTGGCTTCATTCTCCCGTGTGCTCGGTGACTCGCATGTGCTCATCACACACGCCTGGCCGTTGATGCTTCTCGTTTCCGGGGGTGTCGGGGCGGTCGTCGGGGCTTTTGTCGGGTTGCCGGCCCTGAGGCTCAAACACCTCTACCTGGCGATCGCCACGCTTTCTTTCCAGATGATTTTTTTGTGGATCATCAACTTCTCTACTTTCTTCAACCAAGGGCAGACGATTTTCATCGGGCGGGCCTATTGGGTTACCGGGCAGGTGACACGAGACGGCCACTACCTGTTCTGGTACTACGCCATGCTGGTGATTGTTGTCATGTGCGGTTTCGGTGTCCGCAACCTTATGCGCTCCCGTTACGGCCGCTGCCTGGTTGCTGTGCGAGACAACGACCGGGCGGCCGATGCGATGGGGATGCATCCCGGACTAACCAAGGTGTATGCCTTTGCCCTGGCCGGCTTTTTTGCCGGTGTAGCCGGCGCACTGCATGCCTATCTTTTCCGTGGTGTCGGCTTCGAGTCTTTCACTTTGCACCAATCCATTACGTATCTGGCCATGGCCATCGTCGGCGGCCTCGGAACCCTGACCGGGTCGTTTTTCGGCCCGACGGCCATCTACATGCTCGACCTGAAGGTCGAAAATGTGGCTGAGTTTGCGGGCACCATATTT
>JAQAZR010000484.1:0-5931 GCA_032127235.1 Deltaproteobacteria bacterium | reverse complement strand
AATCGACCTCACGCAATACGTTGACGACAAGATCGGACTGCCCACCCTGCGGGACATCCTGGCCGAACTCGACAAACCGGGCCGCGACCCCCGAAAAGATTTCGAAACCGTCGCCTTCGCCGGTCATGTCAGCCAGATCACCGACTTGAGGCCAGGCATGATCCTGCCGGGCGTGGTCACCAACGTCACCGCATTTGGCGCTTTCGTCGACATCGGCGTCCATCAGGACGGTCTGGTTCACATCAGCGAAATGGCCGACGCGTTTGTCAAAAACCCGACCGATGTCGTTTCCGTGCAACAACGGGTGAAAGTGACGGTCCTCGAGGTCGATCTGGAGCGAAACCGCATCGCGCTCTCCATGAAGACGGCCCCGATGCGGGTAAAGGTCTCCTCGGAAAATAAAAAACCCCGCCGGCCCAAACGCGAGAATCGCCAACCGGCAGCCAAAAAAAATCCGAAACGCCCATTTAACAATCCTTTCGCAGAGGCCCTGGGGCGCAAGCACCGCAAATAGAAACGTGAGACTCGAAACTTGAAACTCATCACATAGACTTTGAATCCCGCCGGTTGGGAAACCGAAAACCGGCCTAACGGGCACAACCGGCTCAACCGACTCAACTTCGTAGGTAGGCGTTAATTAATGCGGGCCGTGATTCAGAGGGTAAAGGAAAGCATCGTTTCCGTAGACGGTCGGGAAGTCGGCCGTATCGGTCACGGGATGCTGGTGCTGCTCGGCGTTCACCGGCAGGATACGGACGCCGGTGCCAAGGACCTGGCGCGCAAGATTTCTCATCTAAGGATCTTCGAGGATGCGGGGGGTAAAATGAACCGGTCCCTACTGGATACCGGCGGGGAAATGCTGGTGGTGTCCCAGTTTACGCTTTACGGGGACTGTCGCAAGGGCCGACGACCTTCGTTCGTCGAGGCGGCGCCACCCGCCTTGGCCGAACGGCTTTACAACTGTTTCGTGGGCCGGGTGCGACAAGAGGGTATCGTTGTGGAGACCGGACAGTTCCGGGCGATGATGGCGGTGGGTCTGGTCAACGACGGCCCAGTGACCCTCATACTCGACAGCACTATCTGATGTCGGCCGATCGCGTTTTTCTCACGTTATCTCGAGGTGATCCATGAGCGCCCATTGCAGAAACCGGGTGTAGACCTGCCAGCTGTGTTCACCATAACCGCCGGCCATAAGGTAAGCCCTCGGAATCATGCGCTTTTTTAAAAACTGGTAGACGCTCCAGTCGCGCGCGAAGAGCTGTTCGAGCGTCAGCCGCAAATCGGCGGTCGAGGGTAGCTCGTCCTTTTCGTAGGGATCAGCCCCGGAGACAATCACGGCAAGGTCGGGCTTCGGCCGGGCGGCCAATTCCCGAAGGCCCTCTTCGAGTTTGACGAGATACAGGTGATCTTCACCGGCAAAGACCGGAATGTCGAGGTCGCTGGGGATAAAAGATGGATTGAGCCGGCCGGTTGCATCTTGTGCCGGGCCGTCGAGCGGCCACCCCCGCCCCATGTGGATGCTGAAGGTAACGATCGACGGATCATCGACCGTCAGGGCCGCGGTGCCGTCGCCTTTGTGGGCATCGACGTCAATCACCCAGGCGGTCTTGATGCGCTTATCGACCTGCAGTTTGCGGATGGCAATCACGATGTCGTTGAGCAAACAGAAGCCGTTGCCAAAAGATTTCTGGGCGTGATGCATGCCGCCGCCGAAATAGAAACAAAAGCCCTTCTCCAGAGCCACGTTGCAGCACTGCCAGGTGCCGGAAACCCTTTCCAGGATTCGCTCGAGCAAACCACTCAGCGGCCGGGTGGCGCTGAGCGGATCATAGCGGTAATACTGTCCCTGGTGGTCGATCAGCTCGTAAGTCCTGATGATTTCGGTTTCCAATGCATCCGAAAACAACCGGTCGATGTAGGCCGGGTCATGAACCCGTTCAAGGTCGCCGCGATCCAGCAGCCGATGGTCTTTTTCGATGAACCAGTCGGCAATCCGCGGCCCGAGCACCGGATGCGTCTTAAGGTTTTCAAACGTACGCGATGCCCGGCTGTCTTTGATCGGAATTTGAATGCCGAATTCGTAGAAACTCGCCTTATGTTCCGGATCGTAGATGATCATCGATATTCCCTAACACAGCGGCACTCGTCCATCCGCCGCAACCCTTCAAGCAGCATTTCCATGAAATTGCCGATCGCGGGGGCGGTTTTTTCCTTTTCCGACAGGTCGGGATGAAATTTGAAGCGACCCTCATTTTTCATCATGAGGTCGAAAAAGGCCTCTTTGCCGCTCTTTTTCCTGTAGGTCGCCCCGATCAGTTCCCCCTGACGGAAGGCCACCTTAGCGGTACCGTCCGGCAGAATCAATGACAACCGACCTGTTTTCTGGTTCAGGTTCAAGGTCTGAAAAATTTCCGGTGGCGGCATTTCGGACAACCGCCCCAACATGCCCGATGCGATCTCCTCTGCGACGGCCAGATTCGATTTGGCCAGTCGCTGAGCCAGCAGTTTGGCCAAATACATCTGAATCGACGGAAAATTGTTGAGAATCTCCTTGAAGTCCTGTCCCTTTATGAAAATTATTTTGGCCGGTTCAACGACTTTTATCGTAGCCCCCACCGGCTCACCGCTGATCAGGCTCATCTCTCCGAATACATCGCCTTTCTGAAGGGCGGAAAGCCGAACGCCGTCTTCGTCGAGCACATCCACTGCGCCCGCCAGAATGATGTAGAGGTTCTTGGCCGGATCCCCTTTCTTCAGGATAACCTCGTTCCGGGCAAATCTCTTGAGCTTCAGCAAGGCCACAATATCACGGAGATTCTGGTGATCGAGGGCCTGAAATATTGAGAAGTTGCTCAGGATCCCAGCCACGGCATCAATGTTTCGGCTGCGATCTTTCGCGCCGGTGGTGCCGTTGGCGCGATGGCGCAAACAGGGTTCTAACTTTATAACCCCTGAACAACCGCTGCAGGCCAGCACGTCTTTTGGAATGCGGTCGACGCTCTCGAACTCGATGAGAATGCGGGTGAGATCCCCGATGAGCGTGCGGCACGTTTCTTTTTCATAGGGCGGTGTGACAATGGCGGTGGAAATGAAGGTCTTTTCCTGCTTCAATTCCAGCAGGAGGGCATTGCCCGATAATTTGAATTCGTCGCCCTTGGCATAGAAAGGGCATTGGTCGTTCTCGACCACTCTGAAAACAACATCTGAGGTTCGCATACGGATGGCTCACAGATCAATTCGGGGGTTCAGGAGCATTCAACTTGAACGACGCGATACGGCCGGCCGACTTTTTGGACCACAGGCATCTCATATTTAAGTGATAGTATAACACTTTTTTAATCTGATCGGCAATCGCAAAGCAGCCTCCCGGCGACCGGTCAAAGAGTCTGTTTTAATGCTTTTCCACCTATGATGGCATTCGGGCCTCGGAAAGATATCGTTACAAATGCATGTGTGCGTTTATAGGTCACTTTCAAGCGGTAGGGATTGAACAAAGGCATATTTTTTGCTTTAATACGATTTTTTTCGGCTCCCCTACTCCGGGGTTGGGCACTGATTAGATGAGCGCCCACCGTTTCGCGCGGCGTAATTGCTTATCGATCCGAAAGAGTGCGTTTGTTTTTAGATTATTTACCCGAATCCAAACAGGCGGCTATTGTATTGAGAATGTATCCGAAATATCGTTTCAACCTCGACCGCCGTTCCGGTAAAGACCGGCGCAGCGGCAAGCGCTTTCAATTAGTCAAACAATTGATCACAGGCCAACGCACCAATGCCCGACGCAGCAGTGATCAGAATCGGGTCGTCTATTTCGACCGATACGGACCAGACTTGTTTCGCGTCATTGTTGCCATTTTGGTCTTGAGTGTGGCGGATGCCATTTTGACCGTCAATCTGATCGGACTGGGTGCGGTCGAAATCAACCCGGTTATGGATTATTATCTCAAGCTCGGACCACATGCCTTTCTGGCTGTCAAATACGTGTTGACCAGTCTGTCGCTCTTCATCCTGGTAATTTACAGTAATTCCACCCTGAAAAACGGCCGGTTTCCCATCCGCTCGGTTTTCCCCTGGATCATCACCGCCCTGGTGTCCGTCGTGGTTTGGGAAATTTTTCTGATGATCAGAATCGCTTTGTAGGGTATGGGCCGGTTTCGGCCTTAAAAGATTTTGAGTTGGCTCAGAATGCGGACGCCGACCAGGCAGTAGCCTTCATAGGCGCCTTGCAGGGCTCTGGTGATGTGCGTGATTTCGGATCGGTGAAAAACGGTGGGGTGATTGGCGGCAGGAAAGCGGAACTGAATTTCGATCTCCTGCCCCACATTGAGGTTCCGCAGAATGGCGGAATCTTCGGCTACCAGAAAGCAGGTCCCGTTCTGGGATATATCCTTCAGTTTGAACTGCTGGACGGGAATGCCGCTGATCCTCACAACCGCATGGCACTCAGGCATTGACTCATCTCTTTCTTCCGACCGCCGCTCCCCTGAATAATCGTTGGATTCGTTTTCGCTCAAAACGGTTTTCTCCGATTGAAAGCCGACTATCCGTGGCTGACGGATAAGGCGCATGGAAACAATCCATCCTCGGGTTTAATAGGCCATATTACAGAGAAAAGCAAGATGTCTTGAAACCGTGGCAGACGTCACGTCAAATGGGGACTGTTGAATTTTGAGGCATGACGTCAATATATCCAACGACGTTGCCAATCACGTATTTTTCGATGTCCTCCTTCTAAAATCCATTTTACGCTGGGTCAATTTCCTCATAACAATGCGCTATTTCGCCCACTGACTGCAATCGCACAACCCCTAAATGAAAAAAGAAATTTTACATAACATATTGTATTTTTTAAATTTATTTTGATATTATTTATGTGGCATGCTCTTTGCCCAGTGTCTCTTGAAAAATTGTTAACGCTGTCAGAAGGCACTGGGAATGATAAAACCGAAAGAGCACAATGAAAAACGCAGCGAAGAACGCTACGGCTATCGCTGCCCGATTATCCGGGAGAACCTGGAAACGGGCATGGTCGTCATCGGCCAGATGCACAATTACAGCATCGGCGGTTTCTATTTCGAATCCAATACAATTCTCCAAACCGGCGACATCGTTTTTCTGGGCACTCCGGATTCACCCTATCGGCTCGAGGTGCCTCTCTATGAATGTCACCGGGTCCAGATCAAATGGCGCAAAGCTTTAGGCCGCTCCCGTTACCGCTATGCCTACGGCGTGCAACACCTCGATCCGATCGGCATCGACCCTGAATTCGCCGAACGCTACTACTGCGATGTCCCTGAATATCTAGACCTGATCTCCGGCGTGAGCCCGGAGTTGAGGAGATTTGAAAGAAAACGGATGTCGACTTCAGTCTACTTCACCGCACGGGAATGCCTGTTCAAGGGGTTGATCCGGGATGTCAGTCGGAGAGGCATATTCATTGAAACCAAAAATAGGCTGAGGGTAGGCCGGTTCATACGGCTTGTCATTCCCGGCACGAAAATAGACAACGGCGTTATGCTGAAGGCCCGGATCGTTCACCGAACCCTGTCCGGGTTCGGCGTCAAGCTCGTGGGTATCCATAAAATGTAACCTGAATTTCATAACATTTGCGTCATATTTCTCATCTTTTACTTTAACTCGATACCCCTGACAAATTTAAGATATTGAGATTAATGGAAAATAATTTTTAGCAAATCTTGCACGCTTTTTGCAAAGTATCACTTTAGAGAAATTCACACAAATCCTCAATTTCTCTGTATTCCTCCTAAGGGGCAGCCATGGTGGCTGCCCTTACTTTTTTTTCGACTTGACTTTAATCGACCGATTGTGGTTTTTCTCAGGTGGATTAAGGGTCGCGGAAAGAGATACTCGCGCAAGATTGGGCCGTTTTTTGGTTCGTCTACAAGGCACATTCGCCGGTACATAAAAGGT
>JAQAZR010000483.1:0-7289 GCA_032127235.1 Deltaproteobacteria bacterium | reverse complement strand
GACCAAAGTACGGTAACGCTCTTCTGACTCCCGCAGGCGTTCCTCGACCTGCTTGCGGTCCGATATATCGAAGAAACTGGCCAGGAGGGCCGGCTTACCATCAAACTCGATTCGGGTGGTGGTGTAGCTCAACCATTTTTTATCGCCGGCCTTGGTGATGATATCGATTTCCTTCCAGGGCATCACTGCCACACCTTTGAGCTGTTTTTCGAGCCTCTCGCGAACGCGATCTCTTTTTTCCGTAACGAACAGATCGAAAAAGTCAACCGATCCGCTTTCATCGCGCGAATATCCGCTGATCTTTTCGGCGGCTGGGTTGATGTAGACGGCGCGGTTGTCCTGAACGATGACGATCCCGGCATCGGTGGTCTCCGTGAGGGTGCTGAACTTCATTTCATTCTCGCGGACGGTTCGTTCCAGGAGTTTCCGTTCGGTGATGAAACAGGACAACCGATGGACATCCCTGAGGCGACGCTTGCCGGACTCGCAGGCGATCTTTTTGTAATAGGCCGCTTCCCGGCGAGTTTCCGCGAGCATGCTTTCCAACCTGTCGATATGCCGCTGCAAAGCAGATTCTTCTTCAGGCATCACCTTATTCCTCTGCCAATACAATCAGAACGCCGGTCCAGTCCAGACCCCTGCTTCTGTTCAGAAACGGCGCCACTTCCACTCCGGAATAAAACCCGAACAAGGGGCAGCCGTATCGGTTGAAAGCCTGCTGGACCTCGGCAGCCTCCTCGGTCAACGTGTTCGAATAGGTTGCCGTTCGACCGGCGCAATCGATGTAGAAACCGAATCGGGTCTTGTGGCCATCCGCCTGGATCTGCTCCAGCAAATCGTTTGCGTTTCGTCTGGCCGAGGATACCATTTTATCGGCATCGCGCAACATGAACTGGATTTCCGTACCCTCTTCGATATCGGGTTCGAAAAGGCAAATACCCTCACCCTTCGGCAACGCTCCAAGGATGAGCCGGTTGACGTAGCGCCCTTCCTCGAAGCCCGTGTATTTCTTGCCGTGATAGATGCCGATAGTCAACAAATCGACGGGAGTTTTGCGCCGCCAGTCACGGTCTCCGTAGAGATCATCGATCATCGGCACAACCGGACGTCCGTCGAGTTCATAGATACAGGCCCCTGCAGCCTTTGTCACACAGTGATAGGTACCGTCCAGCGGCGTACAACCGTGCATGATGCGATGATACACACGAAAACCGCCGCTCAAAAGCGCGCCCACAACCATTTCAGAGGCCACGGATGTGCCGCAGAACTGGGCGGCCGATTGCATTGCATAATCACCAATCAGGCCGGCACCGAAGATCGGGATGCCGGTCTCCAACACTTCGGAAATGCCCTCGATCAAAAGAGTGGAAGCGTTCATTACCGGCGCTGAACGCGCGGTAGGCGGTTGCTTGATGGAATCGTAAAAAAACAGGAACAGCCGGTCTTCCGGCGAACGTTCGATCTGTTGTGCCAACCGCCTTCCGGCGTCCTTCTCATCTTCGTTCAATCGGTCGGCGGCTGCGATTTGGCAGCGGATCTCATCGGACTGGATCGCCACTGCCCCGGCAGGATGCCCGGTGTAGGAGAGCGTATCAGGGGTAATGACACCGACGGCCGAACCGCCGATGATCGGCGCACGCCGACCGAAAACCATTTGCAGTCCCTCGAAAAATTCGGCGTGGGCAATCCCGCTGCTGCAAAAGGCCAGCACAAGGTCAGGCCGGTCGATGGAACCGCTATTCAGTGCCCCCTCAGCCACCATCATGCCCGAAGCCCTCGCGTCGGTGATATTCCCCGAGCCGATTCCGATCTTCATCGAGACGCTCCTTTACTGTAGCGTTCGGGGATGCACATCCGCTACAATTCAGCCAACAACTTCAACTCCATCGCATGCGCACTGCCGGCCTCTTTTTGTTCGGCCAGTTTGAATTGAAAAATTAAATTTCGATCCGGCAGATCGTATGGTGTCGTGCCCTCCGGCAAATCGGACTTGGTGAAATAGGCCGTCCGGTAGGGTGAATTCGGATTTCTGGCATCGGTTATCCACAAACCGCCCGAGATCCTTGTGATGTAGCGCATGTAGCCCCTGCTGCGTTGCTGGTCGTAGTGGTAGCAGCGCCCAACCACAATCGAGCCGGTATCCCCCCAGTTCTTGCCGCGCGGCTGCTTGATGGGAAACAGGTTGGGGATCAGGTAACCGGGCATGAACATATCGGCTTCATAGCGCAATTCCTTCGAGACATTCTGAAACGCGACGATTTCGACCCGGCAGCCCCTGTTCTGCAGCGCCCGGACCACCTTGACGAAATCGCCGTCACCGGTGGCAAAAATCACCCGATCCAGGTATTCGGACTGTAGAAGCGCGTCGACGGCCATGTCCAGATCGGCGTTGGCCTTGCAATAACGACTACCGGAATCGTCCGTGAACCACTTGACGATCTTGCGGTTGATCTTGTAACCGTATTCCCTCAAAACGAAAAAGAACTCGTTGATCTTGTATTTGTACTTCGAATCCTTGGCCGCACGCTCCTCGTCATAGGCCACGTAAACGTTCAGGCGCACGGCTTCGGCGCCGTCGCGGCAGGCAAACTCCCGCAAGACATCGTATTGCATGCCGAAACCGCCGTTCAGTCTCATGTTTTCGGCATCGATATAAACCCCGACCTTCGAGCTGGAAATCGTATCGTTCACGGCTCCTCTCCTTAAAATTTTTATTCAATACCGGATGAACGCGAATCCGCCGCCGATATCTTCAAACATCGGTTCCGGAAGATGCGGTCTGAGCCTTCGGTACTCATCGGCTTTAGAGATCAGAATGAGGCGATCGGCCCCCCTGTTTTCATCGATCAATCGAACGAGTTGTCCGGTACTGAGATGGCGCGGCCGGGCTTCATCGTAGCTGAGTCCGTAGGCGAACTCGTTGAGGCCGCCGATCAGGTAAACCGACTCTGTTCTATAAAACCAGCAGACCGCCCGAATGACCGAAGCGTCCACCACGAAAATCGTGTTAGGGCCAACCATTTCGGCGTGGCGGCGCAGTAAGTCCCCCGGCGCCTTGATGGCGGTAATGCGGTCCGGTATGCTCCAGGGCCCCACCAGCATCAGAAGAACCGGCGCGGCGACGAAAAGGGCCATTTTCCTTCCCGGCGGCGTCTGCACCACGGCCCACACCAGTGAAGCAGTACAAAAAAAGAGTCCGGCGGTCACGAGAACCCACTTCCATGCCTCTGAACTGCCGTATGGTTTGACCCCGCCCACCCCGTACACCTGGTTGGCAAAGAGCGCAACGGCCGCCAGAGCCGTCACTGCCGCCAGGGTTAAGGCTCCGAAATCAAACGCCCGTCGCCTTCCGGCATCGAGATATCGGTCGAGACCGGCGGCGAGCAGGACGGCCAGCGGGGCGAAGCAGGGCAGGATGTAGGTCGCCAGCTTTCCCTCCGAGGCTGAAAAAAAAATAAAGGGAAAAACCAGCCAGCAGATCGCAAAGCGATACAACGAGTGCCCGCCGCCGGTCGTCCGCAATCCGATCGCCGCCGACGGAAAAAGAAAGGACCAGGGGATGGCCCCCAGGACGATGACCGGAACAAAGAACCAAAACGGTTGCGGGTGCTGACCCCCGGTCGAAGACAAAAAACGCTGCACATGCTCGACCCAGAAGAAATAGTGCCAGAAATCGGGCTCCCGTCGCGCAATCGCCAGCGCCCACGGCAGGGCCACCAGAACGGCGGCCAGCATCGGCAGCCAGACGATCCTGAACAGCTCCCGCCAGCGACGCTCCCAGATCATGAAGGGCAGGATCGCCACCACCGGCAGCGCAAATGCCAGAAATCCCTTTGTCAGAAAGGCCAGCCCCAAAAACGCGCCGAAAAGCAGTAGAAAGCCGTTCTTTCTCGCTCGCGTTTCGGCGTTGTGCACCATAAAGAAGCACGCCATGGCGGCCGTCAGCCACAGCGCGAGCAGCCCGTCCAGAACGCTGAACGTGCCCACAGCGAATGTTTCCGCAAAGGTCAACTGGGCGGCGGCCGCAAGGGGTGCCTCGCGAGAGGACCCGCCGCCGAACCGGCGTACCAGAAAAAAAACGACCAGGGCCGACAAACCGGCAGCCGCGGCCGAGGGGAACCGCACGCCGAAGGGGTTCTCTCCGAACAGCAGTATCGACACGGCATTGGCCCAATAGCCCAGGACCGGCTTTTCAAAATACCGGATGCCGCAGATGCGGGGCACGACCCAGTCCCCGCTGGCAATCATTTCACGCGGAATCTCGCCGTAGCGGGTCTCGTCGGGAACCGCGAGCGGCCGTGCGTTCAAAGGCACGAGATAGATCAGCACAAAAAGGCCGATCAAGGCCAGGGTTGGTTTACGCATCATCCAATCGTTTTGTTTCGGCTTTCAAGTGGCGCCTGGCAGGCAACCCACCCCTCCCGGCCTTCGATCTCGGCCGGCACGACCCGCGCGCGGTCAATCGCCGGTGTCTGCCTGAGAATGTCACCCAGGGGCATGAACGCGATCTTCTTTGCAGCCGCCGATGCCAGGAACCGCTCGAACATCGCGGCGCAGGCAATCCCTTCGACCTCGGCGTGAATGGTCAGAACATTGAGTCTTTCCGGATTCAGCAGGGACAGGAGGTGGTCGTTGTATTGGTCCGGGGACAGGCCGCGGCGTCCGATGAGCTCGTCATAGGTCGGCAATGTAACGGGCACCTGGGGTTGCGGGAATTCCCGGCCCGCCACCACAGGCCGGAAAATACTCCAGCCCCGGCAGTCGCTGTTGAAGTCGAACGGAAACCGGCTTTCGCTGTCGAGCACCCGGTCGTTGCATTTCCAAGCCGGGGCCGCCGAACAGGTCGGCGGACGCCCGGTAATGTCCGCCAGGAGTGTCACGCTGCGGTGCAGGTGGTCGTAAATGGCATCGGTTGTCATCTTGTCGATGCGGGTCTGCCAGGCATGATGGTCCCAGGCGTGAACGCCGACTTCGTGGCCGGCATCCGCCACCGCACGGATAACCGGGGCGAGCTTCTTTCCAATCACCGGACCGGGCATGAGCGTGCCGCGAAGGAGGATGTCCCAGCCATAAAGGCTGGCCGCGCGCGAGCGCATCATCTTCCCAAAAAAAGCGGGACGCACCAGGCGCCGGAGGTGCCGGCCCATGTTGTCGGGACCGATTGAAAAAAAGAAGGTCGCCCGCACGCCGTGACGGGACAGAATCCGTCCCAGTTCCGGCACCCCGCGCCGGGTGCCCCGGAAGGTGTCGACGTCGATCCTGAGGCCGGCCCTCATGATTCGCCGGTCCTTGTGAATCGCCCGCTCGAGGGGGCCGGGCACCCCGGCCTATCATTTTTTCGATATCGATCCGGTTGATGACGATTGGCCGCCGGCATCTAATTCTCCGTCGCGGCCGCTTCGCGCAGAAAGAAATCCAGCGTCCGGCTGACAGAGGCTTCCAGGCCGACGGTTGGAGCCCACTTGACGAGCCTTTTGGCGTTGCGGATGCTCGGTCGCCGGTGCTGGACGTCCTGGTAGCCGGAACCGTAGAACGATTTGCTCTCCACGGTGCGGAAGCCCGCAAAAGGTGGAAATTTGTCCCTCAGCGGGTGCTCCTGGAATTTCTGCACCAGCATCTCCGCCAACTCTTTGATGCTGGCCTCGTTGTCGGGGCTGCCGATGTTGATGATCCGCCCGTTGCACCGGCCCCCCTCGTTTTCGATGATGCGATAGAGGCAGTCGATCCCGTCGCTCACGTCGGTGAAACATCGTTTTTGGTGACCGCCGTCCACCAGTAAAACAGGCGTCCCTTCGGTCAGATTCAGGATCAACTGCGTGATCGCCCGCGAACTTCCGATCCGCGCCGAAAAGAGACTGTCGAGGCGCGGACCGATCCAGTTGAACGGCCTGAACAGGGTGAACTGAAGACCCACTTGCTGGCCGTAGGCCCAGATCACCCGATCGAGCAGCTGCTTGCTGCAGGAATAGATCCAGCGCTGCTTGCTGATCGGCCCCAGAATCAACCGGGATCTGTCTTCGTCGAACACCGGATCGTCGCACATGCCGTAGACTTCGGAGGTGGACGGAAATATGATCCGTTTCTTGTACTTCACGCAATAGCGCACCACCCGCAGGTTTTCTTCGAAATCGAGTTCGAAGACCCTCAGTGGGTTGCGGGTGTATTCGATCGGCGTGGCGATCGCCACCAGCGGTAGGACGACGTCGCACTTCCGGATGTGATACTCGATCCACTCGCGGTGGATGGCGATGTCGCCCTCATCGAAGAAAAAATCCTTCCTGCCCCGCAACCGCTGGATGCTGGTCGCCTGGAGGTCCATGCCGTGCACCTCGTATCGGCCGCTTTCGAGCAGCCGCTCGCACAGGGCATTCCCGATGAAGCCGTCAACCCCTAAAATGAGGACCCTCTTCTTGCGGGCCTTTTCGATCCGTTCACTCACACAGGGACCGAACGTCAAGCCCTCAACTAGCATGAGTTCGCGGGCCAGCTGCACCCCGCTCATGTAAATTCCTTCGGCCGCCTGGCCGAAATCGACCCGCACGGCCCCCTCTCCGCAGGCGATGACCAGGGGATCGGCCGATATGACGGTCCCCGCCGGCTGGTCATCGGCAGGGCCTTCCCAGCGGGTCACCTGCCAGAACAGGCATTTCCGGTCACCCATGAAACTGAAGGCCCCCGGGTATGGACGCGTGACGGCCCGCACCAGGTTCCGGATCTGCTCGGCGCTCCGGCTCCAGTCGATCTCGCCGTCTTCCGGTCTGCGACCGCCGAAGGTGGTGGCCTGCGATGGGTCCTGAGGAATCCGCGGTGCCCGGCCCGCCTTGATCAAGGGCAGGCAAGTGTCGAGCAGGCGGGAGGACGCCGCCGCCAATTTCAGATGCAGGGATCGGGCCGTGTCATTGTCATCGATCGGCACCCTTTCCTGGCAAACGATGTCGCCGTCGTCCGGTCTCGGCGTCATGTAATGCAGCGTCACACCGGTTTCGCTTTCTCCGTTCACCAGCACCCAGTTAACCGGGACCCGTCCCCGGTACTTGGGCAGCAGCGAGCCGTGCAGGTTCAGACACCCGGCCGGCGGAATGTCGAGGACGGCGGAGCCGACAATGTCGCGGTAGTAAAATGAAAAAATGATGTCCGGCGCCAGCTCCCTGATCTTATGGATCCACAGGGGATGATTGATGTTTTCGGGCGCGAAGACCGGAATGTCTCTGGACGCCGCCAGCGCGGCCACGGAGTCGAACCAGATGGCCTCCCCGGGGTCGTCCCTGTGGGTGAAAACCCCGGCGATC
>JAQAZR010000482.1:0-4310 GCA_032127235.1 Deltaproteobacteria bacterium | reverse complement strand
TCTCCGCTTCTATCGAAACGCCGTCGGTTCCGGCAAAACGGGTCGAGATGAACCCGATGTTGTGAACCTTGTCAAAGGGGATGTACATCTCAGCGCCTGCGCTTTCTGTCAATCACTGCGGGTCAATTCCTCGCAGAGACTGTTGGGTGCCATCTTGGTTTACATATTAAACACACCGGAGATGTCAACAACATAATCCCTCCGATCTCTGTAAAAACGAGAGCCCTATAGACGATGTAAAAATTCAGCGCGCACCGCAGGCCGTCATCCCGGTTCGTTTCATAAGCAAGGAGAAATGGGATGCAGACAATTCTCCAAAGGATTTACGGAAAGCAAAAGGCCGCGACCGCCGCCGCGCGGATCGCCGTCCTTCTGGATGCTTTTTCGACGCAGCAACCAGTCCGGCAGGGCGGCCCCCTCTTCGAGGCGGATGCCGTCCTTATCACATACGCCGACACGCTCACGCGAGAGGGGGAACGGCCGCTCCGCACCCTGCACCGATTTGCGGCTGAACATTTCAAGGGCGTTTTCTCCGGGATTCACATCCTGCCGTTTTTTCCCTATTCGTCGGATGACGGGTTTTCCGTCACCGATTTTTTTGCCGTCAGGCCCGAGCTGGGGAGCTGGGAGGACATCCGGGCCATCGGCGGGGATTTCAAGCTGATGGTCGATCTCGTCGCCAACCATGTTTCCGCCCAAAGCCGCTGGTTTCAGAACTACCTCGCGGGTGAGAAAGGATTCGAGCACCTGGCCATCGAAGTCGATCCGGCGGCCGATCTCTCCGGGGTGACCCGGCCCCGCTCTCTGCCGCTGTTGACCGCATTTGAAAAGCATTCCGGGCGGCGGATGCATCTGTGGACAACCTTCAGCGCGGATCAGATCGACCTCAATTACGAGAGTCTAGACGTTCTCGAAAACATGGTGAAAGCCCTGCTCTTTTATGTGTCGCAGGGGGCGCGGATCATCCGGCTCGATGCCGTCGCTTATCTGTGGAAGCAGATCGGAACCCCCTGCATCCACCTGCCCCAGGCGCACGATTTGGTCCGGCTGTTTCGCAGGATTCTGGATCTCGTCGCGCCCGGCGTGGTCCTGATCACTGAAACCAACGTGCCCCATGAGGAAAACATCCGTTATTTCGGCAACGGTCACGACGAAGCCCAAATGGTCTATAATTTCACCCTGCCGCCGTTGCTACTGTATTCCCTGGCCAAGGGCAACGCCCGCGTGCTCTCCGAATGGTCGCAGATCCTGGCGACCCCCTCGGCGGACACGGCCTTTTTCAACTTCACCGCTTCGCACGACGGCATCGGGGTACGACCGCTCGAGGGCATTCTGACGGCAACCGAGATATCATGGCTGGCCGATATCGTTCGGCGGAACGGCGGCAAGGTGTCCATGAAAGGGAACCCGGACGGCTCACAAAGTCCTTACGAGCTCAACATCACCTATGTGGACGCGCTGAGAAACCCCTCTCAGCCCGACGATCCGTTTTTTGTCCCACGCTTTCTGGCTTCCCAGGCGGTGGCGCTGGTCCTGCCCGGTGTTCCGGCCGTTTACATCCACAGCATCTTAGGGTCGCTCAACTGGACCGAAGGGGTTCGGCAAACAGGACGGGCCCGAACGATCAACCGGGAGAAACTCATAACTGATGCGTTGGACACGCAACTGGCCGATCCGCAAGGTTTTCGGGCGCGGATCTTCTTCCCCTATCTCGACCTGGTGCGCCTTCGAACACGGCAGCCTGCCTTTCATCCGGCCGCCGCAACGAAGATCCTCCGTCTCGACAACCGGGTTTTTGCCGTAAAGCGCTACTGTCGGGAGCAGACCCTTTTCACCGTGACCAACCTCTCCGCCGATACTCTGACGGTTGCCCTGCCGGAAGCGCAAGGCCATGGCGTCGTCGCGGATCTCATCAGCCGCAGGCGGTTTCCTGCCGATACGGTTCCGATACCACCCTACGGAATCCTTTGGCTGAGCCTTTAAGCGCTGCGACCCTCCCCCTCGCAAGCTCTCAGTGTCCGTCCAGAAATGGTAGATTTCGACCCCGGCCAAGGCCGCAGCGATTTTGCAACCGCAGGCGTAGCAGGGCTACGCCGAGGATTGCAAGGAGCGAGAACACCGGCCCGGGCCGAAAGATGCCGTTTATGGGCGGACACTCGCTAATGGTTGGCACCGAAGAAGTTAGCCATCAGGTTGTCCAGCTGTCTCCGCAGCATGGCATAGGAGTAGTGCCGGGTGGCCACCGCATAGTTGTGCGACGTCATCTGTACCCACCGGGCCGGCGACTCCAGCACCTCGCGGACCTGGCGGACGTTCTTCTTGGTCAGATATCCGTCCATGACGATCAGGTCAAACCCCTTGGGCTCGATGTCCCGAACGAAAATGGCGTAGCGGTTGATGAGCAGGGGCTTCTTGAAATAGACCGCTTCCAGAAAGGCATTGCCGAAACCCTCGTAGAGACTGGGGTAAGTGATGAAATCCGCGTGAGCGTAAAGTTCCCAGAGCGAGTAGCCATGCACGGTGCCCGGAATGCGGGTGCCGATCAGGCGCAGATCGACACCCATTTCAGCAGCGTGCTCCTTGAGCCATTCGGCATACTCGAAGCCCTCGTCGCCGGCCTCGTGGGAGATGACGAGTTTGTAGCGCGGGTCGCCGAGCTCATGGACGAGTTCGATGGCGTGCTCGATGCCCTTGCGCTGCACGATGCGCGTCGGCTGCAGGATCAGGTGATCTCCGGGGGCGAGGCCGATGTCGCGGCGAAAGGCTTCGGTGTGCTTTTCATCCACCAGCGGCGGATTCTCGAAGTCGAGCGCATTGGGAATGATCACCGACGAGACACCGGTTCGCAGGGCCAGTTCCTCCTGGGCGGCGGAGTTGATGACGACGTGCTCGATGTTCGGCAGGTTGGGCGGAAAGGCCATCCGGAGGTAATCGCCCACGGCGTTGACCGCGAAACGCGTCCGCTCCCAGTAGAAATCGTGATGGTGCGCCACCGTCGGGATTTGGGTTTCCGCAATGGTTTCGGCCATGGCCAACCCTAAAGGCACGTGCATGGGAATGGTCAGTATGTTTTCGGCGACCATCATGTCGATTTGGTAGCGTTCGATGAAAGCATGCAGCCCGTCTTTCAGAAAGGCCCGCAGGGAGTGGATCGTCTCGGTCGTCTCCCGGCTGCGACGTTTTTTGCCAAAAATCTCGGCGTCGATCGCCCTGTTTCTCTCATGCTGAAAGAAGGCTTCCGGCACGCACAGGCTCACTTCCGGGTCCCGGTCCAGTTCCCCGGCAAACCAGTAACAGCGGTGCCCGCTTTTCTGGAGGTTCTCCGACCACTTGGCGGCCTCCAGGGAAACCCCGTCGGTTCCCGCGAAGCGGGTGGATACAAAGCCGATGTTCTTGCCCACGATGCCTCCTGAGCCCTGTCTCTTTTGGCGGTTGACAAACCGCTTTTCATTTTCTATCGCTAAGGAATACCGATTATTGCATCAATTTGCAAATCAGCGTTTCGATGATCTCCCTGCCCCGGTGGCGTCATGAAGATTGCCTTTCTTCACTATCACCTCAAAACGGGCGGTGTCACCACTGTCCTGAGGGGGCAGATCGCGGTCATCCGGGGGGTGGGCGACACTCTCGTTCTGACCGGGGATCGCGCGGGGACTGTATGGCCCTGCGAGGTGGCTGAAATTCCCGAGATCGGCTATGATCGGCCGGGCAATTCCCGTTCGGAACCGCAGGCGGTTGCCGACAGGATTCTGACGGCGATTTCAAATGCGTGGCCGCAGGGGTGCGACGTGCTGCACGTCCACAATCCGACGCTGGCCAAGAACCGATGCTTCCTTAGAGTTTTAAACCGGCTGCAGCAGTCGGGGATCTCCCTTTTTTTACAAATCCATGATTTTGCCGAAGACGGGCGGCCGGGCGCCTACTTCCGTGAGCCCTATCCGGCAGACTGCCATTACGGTGTCATCAATTCCCGGGATTGCCAGATCCTCCTCAAGGCCGGGCTCGACCCCGGCGGCGTACACCTGATCCCCAACGCCATCCAGCCCCTCCCGGTCGAAAGGCGCCGCCCCGAACCACTCGTCCTCTACCCGATCCGCGCCATTCGGCGCAAGAACCTGGGCGAGGCCATATTGTTGTCGTTGTTCCTGCGAAACGCTCAGCGCCTCGATGTCAGTCAGCCGCCGAACAGTCCGCAGGACATAGCGAGCTACCGGGCCTGGAAGCGTTTTGTAAAGGAAAAACGCCTGAATGTAAACTTCGATGTCGGACGGAAAGTCGACTTCTCCGCCCTGGTGGGTGCAGCGGCCTCG
>JAQAZR010000481.1:0-6558 GCA_032127235.1 Deltaproteobacteria bacterium | reverse complement strand
GGCGTGTTGTAGATAATGAGATTGACCGGGTTGTTGATCTCGTGGGCGACGCCGGCAACCAGCGTGCCGAGTGCCTCCATCTTCTGTGCCTGGTAGAGTTGCGCGCGGCTTTTTTCGAGTTCTGCTTCGGCTTCCTTTTGCAATTGTCTGGATTTGCGCTTTTCCTGCTGCAAGAGTTTTTTCAGGCCCTTTACTTCATCGCTGGTTTTTATCATCATCGGATCAAACGCATGAAAAGGATGCCGGCGCCTTTCTCGGTTGCCGGTTGGTTGAACGGCCCGTGGCTGACCACTATTGTCTAGTCACGCCTAAATTGTCTTATCCATATATGCATTCAATTGCGTCGCCAAGGCAGTTGAGACACTTCAAAGATGACAAGACACTCGGTTATGTCGATAGTATATCCTAAAACGAAACACCGAACAACAGGTGCAGGTGCGATCGCCCTTCCGGCCGGGAATTCAAAAATTTGACACTTTTAATGGTTTCCGTGGACGGTTTACGGGTCTGATGTTTAATAACGTATTGAAATAACGTTAATTAAAAAAATACCAGCCTGGCACTTTATTTGCTTCCAAACTGCTCATCCGTCTTCTGTTGTTCACCTTACCGGTTTTTGACCGACCTTTCGGGAATTCAAATGGCCCGCAAACCGTTGTCTGTGCGTGAGCTTCTGTGTAATCCGTTGCCCGATCGACGTGTTTCCGTATCGTCGTTCGCGGCGGACGGCAACGGTAAAGACCCGGCTATCGCCGTCTGGCCGAAGAAAACCGCCCGAACTGACGCACCCAGCCTTTCCGGTCCTCGGGATAAAGGGTCGGAGCCGCCGGCGCCGGCCCCGAATTACGGCGCCGTGATCGGTGAAGTCCTGGACGGATCAACCGTCGGTTTGATCATTCTGGATGCCGACGCGAAAGTCGCTTGGGTTAACCGGGCCCACGAGCGTTATTTCGGCTTGACAAAGGGTTCGCTGATCGGAAAAGACTACCGGCAGGTCATCGACCGGCAGTACAAGGGTATCGTCGAGGATTCTCGGGAATTGGCACACAGACTCACGGCAATCCATACTGAAGCCAGCTCTGCGGAGCCCTTCGAGTGCCATGTGCTGCCCGACGGGCCGCGCCGCGAGTGTTGGCTCGAGCACCGCAGCCAGGCGATTCAGTCCGGCGTCTTTGCCGGCGGCCGCATTGAGCACTTCACCGACATCAGCGACCGCAAAAAGATGGAAGAAGCCGGACGACGGTTGAATGCTCAGCTTCAGCAAGCCCAGAAGATGGAGGCGATCGGCATCCTCGCCGGCGGTGTAGCCCATGATTTCAACAACCTCCTGCAGGCCATTTCGGGATACACCCAGCTGCTTTTGATGAACAAGCCGGCCGATCATCCGGATGTGGATATGCTCAACGCTATCGAAAAGGCCTCCGGTCGGGCCGGTTCACTGACCCAACAGCTCTTGGCCTTTAGCCGCAGGGTCGAAAGCCGGCTGCAGCCGACCAACCTCAACACCCTGATCCGACTGGTCAAGAAGATTCTGGACCGCACTCTGCCCAAGATGATCCATATCCGGCTTTCACTGGCCGATAATCTTTCGGAGATTGCCGCCGACGATGTTCAGATCGAACAGGTGCTCATGAACCTGGCGCTCAACGCACGGCAGGCCATGCCTGACGGGGGACAGCTGACGTTTGCCACCCGCAACGTCTTTTTTGACTTTGCAGACTGTGCAGCCCACCCGGATCTGCCGGCCGGCGAATACGTCCATCTGTCGGTGACCGATACGGGTTCCGGAATGGATGATAAAGTCCGGCAGCATATCTTCGAGCCTTTTTATTCCACCAGAGGTGTCGGTGAAGGTTCCGGCTTGGGTCTTTCCTTGGTGTACGGTATCGTCAAGAACCACGACGGTTGCGTCGACTGCACCAGCGGTGAGGGACGCGGGACGGAATTCAATATGTATTTCCCGGTCCCAACTGCCGAAATGTCGACCGGCGCGCAGCGAACAGACAAGAAAGGGGGTCTACTCGGCGGAGACGAAACCGTGCTGATTGTCGACGACGACCCCGCCCTTTTGACCCTGGGCCGACATGTTCTGGAGCGATACGGATATCACGCGCTGACGGCCGAAAGCGGCGAAGCGGCCCTGACAGCTTATCGGGCGCACGGTGAGTGCATCGACCTGGTTGTCCTCGACCTGAATATGCCCGGGATGGGCGGGGAGAAGTGCCTGGCTGAAATGGTGCGGTTGAAGCCGGACATCAAGCTCATCCTTACCAGCGGGCATCCGCCTGACGACGACCTGTGCGAGACGATCGCTGCTGCGGGTTGCGAGTTCATCGGAAAACCGTACCCGCTGAATGCCCTGCTTCGTAAAGTGCGGGAGGCACTGAACCGCCGAGTGTTTCTCTGAGGGCCATTCTCGATACGTCTCCTGTGCCTGCCCATGATGTCTCGTGGCCCCTTCGCTTTGCAATCCAACCTTTCCTTCCAGATGGAATCATCGACTTTTCACTAAAGAGTTTAGCTTTGTTACCACTGTACAATCGTGGTAATAGTCAATTTCCCCCGGACGAGATTGGTAGACGGCCCATTTTAGAATCTTAGATCGTTTCCGTCCATAAATGGCCCTTTTCCGCAATTTCGGCGTCAATCGGCGGAATCGCTTGTGCGGCGTACAAAAATACGCCTCCGCACAATTCCTTGATTGCCTTGAACTTGCGAAAAATTGCACATTTCTGGATCGGAAACTTATCAGTGCCCTTTATACAAACGCTGAAGGATATAAGATAGTTAAAACTGTTCAAGAATGGAATCGATCATATGACGAGCACGAGCACTTCCCGAGAAATTTTCCTTGAGCGGGTTCGAAGAGCGCTTGCACACGTGCCGGGCACCGGGAGAAGGGGAGGGTGTCCGTCGACTTACGGGAACAGGGAGCGGGCGACCGCCATACGGGGCGACGTTTTGCGGCGCACCCGGGAGGACCGGCTGGCCCTGCTCGAGATCCTGCTCGAACGGGCCCGGGTCACCGGTATGACGGTGATCCCCTGTCCGGGCGTTAACGCCGCGACCCGGGCCGTGGTCGCGCTTGTGCAGCAAAAATCCCGCGGCAGGGATAATTCGGTGGAAGCGGTCGCCTGGCGGCATCCATTGATCGACCGCCTGGTGCTCGAACCGGAGTTGTCGGCCCTGGCGCCGCCGGTTCGGCTGAACAGGGCCGGGCTCAAAAGCCGGAGCTCTTTAGACTCGCCACGGCTGCAGAGCCGTCAACAAGTGGCCGTGGCCCTCTTCGGTATCACCTCGGCCGAGTGGTGCGTGGCGGACACCGCGACCCTGGTGTCCCGCACCCATGCGGGTCGGGACCGGTGGATGTCGGTTGTGCCGCCCGTCAACATTGTCGTGCTGCCGCTCGATGTCCTGATTGCCGACCTCAAAGAGCTTTATGCCCTTCTGCTTTGCGAAGCCGAGGTATCCGAGCCGAACCTGACGAATTACATGAGCCTTATCTCCGGCCCGAGCACCACCCGGGACATCGAGAGCATACCGGTCACTGGCGCTCACGGGCCGCGGGAAGTGCACATCTTGGTGGTTATTTGAAAGTCGGCAGTCCTTTCTTTATTTTGACATTCTGCGCTGTCATTCTTATAAGAATACCATGTTCCTTATCAATAATTTATTTAGTCAACCCCTGGCACAACCAGGGGTTGACTAAATAAATTAAGGAGGTTTTCGTGATTGCCTACTTCGTTCACAACAAAAAAGAGCAGGGTGACACCATCGTGATTCCGGATTTGGGGTGCCGCGTCCCGGTGGATGCGGAGCGATTGCAGGCCTTCATTGCTGTCCGTCCGGACTTCAAGGAGTGGTCGGGCGATGCCTGCGGCCACATGGTGGCGGAAGACTTCGGTACGATCCTGGCCACCCGTGACGACTGCGGCGACGTGAACGTCGTCAATGAAAAGTTGTGGCGGGAGAGGATGGGGCATTATCTCGGCGGATAGCGGGTTTCCGTATCGGAAAGCGACCCTTTACGATCTTTTGTAAACCGTCTCATGAGCGGGGTAAAGATGCGCTCTATACTATTGATAGGGATGATCGTCATGGCAGGTGTCACGGTCCCGGTCGCGTCGGCCGATATTTATTTCTGGACGGATGAGAACGGGGTGAAAAATTTCACGAACTACTCGCCGCCCGAGAAAGCCGAGGTCTTTATGGAGACATCGGAGGCAGACGAAGACACGGCGCTTCCCGAGGCTGAAACCGACCGGGCCGGCGACGCGGACCGGGCATTGGAATCCGGGCAATTGCAGGCGGCTGCTGAGGAGATCGAAGCCCTTCGTGAGCAGGTCGGCGAGTTGAAAGACCGGCTAGAGGCACTGCCAGAAGCACCTTCGTTTGAATCCGGCGGTGCTGCCACTGAAGCAGAGGAGGCATCCAATACGGTTCGATTCTGGAGCGGCTATGTGCATTGGCCGTATCCGTACGGCTACCCCCCTTACGGATACAAGAGGCATCGCAAGCCTGACCCTCGTCATGGTTACGGCAGACCGGGATACAAAGAAAAGGTTAACCACCCCACCGGGTTTAAATCACACGCGTTAGGGAGGCAACCGTCTCAGTCCGGTCACGGCTCCCTCGGTCCGCGGCCGGGCTATCGGTCTTCCCGGAAGGGAGCGTATCGCACCGGCTCCGGTCCACAACACTATACGCTCGGAAGGCAACCGGGTTTCGCCGGCGGCAATAGCCGGCGGTGATCTCCCGGTGCGGCTTACGGCCTGTTTGAATTGCCATCCAGAACGTTTCTGATCATTTTTGATACCTGATACATGTCGAACGGCTTTTGAATGAAGTCATCACATCCCAAGATGAGCATGTCGGAAGCGATCTCGTCGATGCTGTAACCGCTCGAAATCAAGACCTTGACAGCTGGATCGACCTGTTTCAACCGCTCGAAGGTCTCACGACCGTCCATCTCAGGCATGATCATGTCGAGGATCACGAGGTCGATCTGCGCGTCGAGCTCGCGAAAGATAACCGTCGCCTCTTCGCCGCCGCGCGCTGTCAAGACCGCGTAGCCCAGGTCGGTGAGCATGGCGCGGCAGGCTTTTAGGATATACTCCTCGTCGTCGACCACCAGGATTGTCTCGGTCCCCTTTTGGAGTCCTTCGAGCGTCTCGGTTTCGGGCACGCTCCTCTGATCCGTGGCCGGCAGATAAATAAAGAACGTCGTGCCTTTTCCCGGTTGACTGGTGAAATCGATGATGCCGTCGTGATTTTTGATGATGCCAAACGCAGACGCCAGTCCAAGACCGGTTCCGCCGCCCATCGGCTTGGTGGTAAAAAACGGCTCGAATGCGTGTTCCTGAACATCCGGCGCCATGCCGGAACCGGTATCTCTAACCACGATCTTCACATAACGGCCGGGGTTCACATTGAAAGGCCGGATGAACCGTTGGTCGAGATTCACGTTTTCGGTTTTCAGATAGAGCGTACCGCCCGGTTTCATCGCCTGCCATGCGTTGAGATACAGGTTTACCAGCACCTGCTCGATTTGGTTCCGGTCCACCGCCACGGTCCATATGTCCTCATGGTAGTCCTGGGCGATTCGAATTTCCTTTTTAGTGCGCTCGAACAAGTCGGCGGCTTTCTGGACGATCTCGTTCGGGCTGGCTGGTTTGACAATGTATTTACCGCCCCGCGCGTATCCCAACAACTGACGGGTCAGGTTGGCGCCGCTTTGAACGCAGCGCTCGATGCTCCTGATGTTCTCGCAAAGCGGGTGGGTCACATCCAGTGTCGTCTGCATCAGGCTCGCATTGCCCTGAATGCCCATGAGCAGGTTGTTGAAGTCGTGCGCGATGCCGCCGGCCAATTTTCCGAGGGCTTCCAGTCGCTGGGACTGCTGCAGATGCTCGGTGAATCGTTTTCTTTCCCTTTCGGCCTGCAAGCGCTCGGTGACGTCGCGTCCGATGCCGCGATACCCGCAGGGCGACCCGTCGACGCCGCGTATCAGTTGGGCGGAGAGTTCGATGAAGCGCGTGCCGCCGTCCTTGCGAATGATTTCGAACCCGAAGGCGCTGAGACGAATTCCGGTACGTTGGATATCGGCCAAGGTCCTAAAGACCCGAGGGGCGGTCTGCGGTTTGACGAACTTTCGAAAGCTCATGCCCGCCAGCTCGTTTCGCGACCACCCCAGGATTTGGGCGGTCGCATTGTTGCAAAAGGTGAATTTGCCGCGTAAATCGGTTTCAAAATAGCCCTCGTCCATGCCCTCGAGAATATTGCGGTATTTTTCTTCTTCCTGTCCCAGCGCGTTCTGGGCCATGACCCGGGTTTCGATCTCGCTGCGCAATTCGGCGTTGACCCGTTCCAGTTCTGCCGTGCGCGCCTTCACCAGGTCTTCCAGATGAAGGCGATAGTTTTGAAGCTCCGTTTCTGTTTTCTTGCGGTCGGTGATGTTGCGCATCGAGCCGATGATTTTCTGCGGCTGACCTTTCTCATCGGTCTTGAGGACGGAGTTCAGCGAAATGTAAACCGATTGATCCCGATCGTTTCTCAGGA
>JAQAZR010000480.1:0-6034 GCA_032127235.1 Deltaproteobacteria bacterium | reverse complement strand
GCCGAGTGTGGATGTGATTGCGGGTGTGGCGGTAAACACGGCGTTTGTTGACGGGAATCGTAATGAATCAAGTTCTCTCCGACAGTCGTCTGGCCAACTTAGGGGCACAGGCGATCCTCGAAAGGTTCAACGCGTTTCATTCCTCGTTCAAGGACATCACCCGTCGCGCCGCGGAGCGGTTCCTCAACCGGGATTGGCATGGTCTCCAGGAAGATGCGACAAAACGGTTGGGTCTTTACCGTCAGGCGTCGGACGCGATTGAGGACATCATCCGGCGGCTGCTCGGAGAGCGCGTCAAAGACAAACTGACCTGGGCCGGTATGAAAGCGGTTTACTCCGGGCGTATCTTTCATCAGAATGATCGCGAACTGGCGGAAACCTTCTTCAACTCCATTACCCGGCGCATATTTTCCACGGTCGGTGTTGACCCACGCATCGAATTTGTCGATTCCGATTTCGACACTCCGCCGACGCCGTCGATCCGGGAGTTGGGCCGAAGCTATGTACCGGACGCTGACCCTGTCGATTCGATACGTGCCATCTTGGAAGACTGCGGTTTCGGCTCCAAGCTCAAGGATCCCGCCGGTCAAGCGGCTGCGGTCGCACGCCGTATTCGACCTCAGCTCGCGGCCCGGGGCAAGGATGTCGTTGTCGAACGGATCGATATGGTCGGCAGCCTCTTCTTCCGCAACAAAGAAGCCTATCTTGTCGGCCGCATCGTCACGGCATCCGACACCCTGCCGCTGGCGATCGCATTGCACCACCCGCCGGGGGGCATCGTTGTCGATGCCGTACTTCTGGACGAAGACAGTCTCAGCATTCTGTTCTCCTTCACGCGCTCCTATTTTCTCGTCTTCGCCGAAAGGCCTTACAATCTGGTGCATTTTCTCAAGAGCATCATCCCGCACAAGCGTACAGCCGAACTCTACACCACGATCGGCTACAACAAGCACGGCAAGACCGAGCTTTACCGCGACATCGTCAGTTACACTTTAGAGTGCACCAATGAACAGTTCGAATTTTCTCCGGGCCAGCGCGGCATGGTCATGATCGTCTTCAACATGGCACAGGATGATCTGGTGATCAAATTGATCCGGGACCGTTTCCGCAATCCGAAAAACACCACGCGTCGCGCTGTGGTTGAAAAATACGATCTCGTGTTCAAACACGATCGCGCCGGCCGTCTGGTCGAAGCCCATGCTTTCGAATACCTGAAGTTCAACCGTTGCTGGTTTTCAGACGAACTGCTCGTTGAACTGCTGCGGGAAGCTGCCGAAACGGTTGAGGTCGTTCAGGACGAGGTCATTCTCCGGCACGCCTATGTGGAACGGCGGGTCACCCCTCTGGACGTTTATTTAACGGAAGCCGAGCCCTCGGCAGCGGCCTCTGCGGTCATCGACTACGGCAAAGCCATCAAAGACCTGGCCGTCAGCAACATTTTCCCGGGTGACATGCTGCTCAAGAATTTCGGGGTAACGCGCCACCGGCGGGTCGTTTTCTACGACTACGATGAACTGTGTCCGCTGATCGACTGTCATTTCAGAAAACTGCCCCCACCGCGTACCACTGAAGATGAACTGGAGAGCGACCCGTGGTTTTTTGTCGATGAAAACGACGTCTTCCCCGAAGAGTTCCCGCGCTTTCTGGGCCTGGCACCTGATTTACTGGAGGTTTTTACGGAATCCCATTCCGATCTCTTCGGCGTAGAATTCTGGCAAAAGGCTCAAGCGGCGATCCGTGGTGGCGAGATCATCAGTGTCCTGCCATACCTGCCGCAACACCGCCTGCCGTAATCGTTCCAAGGGGAGGATACCGGTCGGTGGTCCCACACCGGATCGGCGCCAGGGCACCCGAAGAAATGGCTTTCTGGTTCTGCCGGTTTTTTCGAGACGGGAATAAGCCGCTAATCGGCAACCGAACGATCTGCCGCTCCAGCGCATTGCCGGTTTGACAAACGGCACCGGCTCGAGGTTGTCTTTACATTGATTAAAAAATACCTATGGTTAAGCCAAATTTTAACAGTGGGAGGTCCAGATGAACATGCAAAAAGCCGTGGCCGGAATCGAGGTCACGGGGCCCGTGTCCGCCGAGTTTTCCCAAATTCTCACCCCGGAGGCCCTGGCCTTTATCGGAGGCCTGGCCCGTCAGTTCGACACCCGCCGCAAAGAACTGCTCGACCGCCGCCAGAAGGTCCAGGCCGAGATCAATGCTGGAAAACGTCCAGACTTCTTGCCGGAAACACAGCCTATCCGTGAAGGTGACTGGAAAATCGAACCGGTCCCCGACGATCTGAACAATCGCCGGATCGAAATAACCGGTCCGGTCGACCGCAAAATGGTCATCAACGCACTCAACTCCGGGGCCTCAACTTATATGGCCGATTTCGAGGATTCCCACTCCCCAACCTGGGACGGCACCATCCAGGGGCAGATCAACCTCAGGGACGCGGTCGCCGGCTCCATCGAGTTCCGGAGTCCGGAAGGAAAATCCTACCGCCTGGCCGATCGCATCGCCACCCTCATCGTGCGTCCCCGGGGCTGGCATCTGGTGGAAAAACACGTCCTCGTCGACGGCCGGCCGGTTTCCGGCAGTCTCTTCGATTTCGGCCTCTTCTTCTTCCATAATGCCCGCATGCAATTGTCGAAGGGCAGCGGTCCCTATTTCTACCTGCCCAAAATGGAGAGCCATCTGGAAGCGCGGCTGTGGAACGATGTCTTCATCCACGCTCAGCAGCAACTCGATATCCCCAGGGGGACCATCAAGGCCACCGTCCTGATCGAAACCATCCTGGCGGCCTTCGAAATGGACGAAATCCTGTATGAACTGCGCGAACACGCTGCCGGTCTGAACTGCGGCCGCTGGGATTACATCTTCAGCTTTATCAAGCGCTTCCGGAATGTCCCGGCCTATATCTTTCCGGATCGGGCTCAAATCACCATGACGCGGCACTGCATGCATGCCTATTCGCTGCTGGCTATAAAGACCTGCCACCGCCGTGGGGCGCATGCAATGGGCGGCATGGCCGCCCAGATTCCGATCAAAAATGATCCGTCTCAAAACCAGGCCGCCCTGCAAAGAGTCCGCGAGGATAAAACCCGCGAGGCCACCGACGGCCACGACGGCACCTGGGTGGCCCATCCCGGCCTGGTGCAGATTGCCCACGAAGAGTTCGACAAAGCCATGCCGGCACCGAATCAGATCGATAAACTGCGCGAGGACGTGCACGTCACTGCCGCCGACCTTTTGCGGCTGCCATCTGGAACGATCACCGAAGAAGGTCTGCGCACCAACGTGAGCGTCGGCATCCAGTACATGGCCAATTGGCTCAGTGGGTTGGGGTGTGTCCCACTCTACAATTTGATGGAGGACGCTGCTACGGCCGAGATTTCCCGCACCCAGGTCTGGCAGTGGGTCCATCACCCGCGCGGCGTTCTGAGCGACGGACGTAAGGTCGATCTGGAAATGGTCCGCAGGGTCGTAAAGGAAGAAATGGCGAACATCAGGGCCGAAGTCGGTGACAAACTTTTCGAAACGGTCCGATACGATCTGGCGGCCCGACTCTTCGATGAGATCATCGCCAACGACGATCTGGAAGAATTTCTGACCTTGAGGGCCTACGACTATATCGATTGATCGTTAAATTGTATGGGGCATCGCAGTGGGTTTCAGCTGGAGGGAAGCAGCCGCTGCGATGAAGACGACTTTTAGCCCATGGAAGATGATCCATCGCCCATGATTTTTTTTCACAAATGGATGCTATCTTTTAACCGCGTGTGAGGAGGAAAAATGAAAACTGTCGAAGAAACCGCAGCCGAATTATGTGATCGGCTTTCCTGCCACGAGATATTTCCCGATGAGGTGAGCGATCTTGCAGAGAGTTGGGAGAAAGACCCCCGCTGGAAGGGAGTCATCCGGCCCTACAAACCGGAAGAGGTTCTGAAGCTGCGCGGAACACTGCACGTCAGCCACACGTTTGCCGAAGTCGGTGCCAAAAGGCTCTGGTACCTTCTGAACACCGAAGAATATGTCCCCGCCCTCGGAGCGCTAACCGGTAACCAGGCCGTCCAGCAGGTAGAGGCCGGTTTGAAGGCGATCTATCTGAGCGGCTGGCAGGTGGCGGCCGATGCCAATCTGGCCGGAGAAATGTATCCCGATCAGAGCCTCTATCCGTCCAACAGCGTGCCGGCCGTGGTTCAGCGAATCAACAACGCGCTGCGCCGGGCCGATCAGATACAGGTGCTCGACTGCCGCAAAAAAGGACCTTACTGGTATGCGCCGATCGTGGCCGATGCGGAGGCCGGATTCGGCGGGCCCTTGAATGCCTTCGAACTGATGAAGATGATGATCGCGGCCGGCGCAGCCGGGGTTCACTTCGAAGATCAGCTGGCTTCGGCCAAAAAATGCGGCCACCTCGGCGGCAAGGTCCTGGTCCCGACCCAGGAATTCATCACCAAATTGATCGCCGCGCGGCTGGCGGCGGATATCTGCGGCGTGCCGACGGTGCTGGTTGCCCGCACCGATGCCGATGCCGCCCGACTGGTTACGAGCAATATCGACCAGCGGGACAAACCGTTCATCCTCGCTCGGCCGCGATCCGCCGAGGGGTTTTACTACGTCAAAAACGGAGTGGAAGCCGCCATTGCGCGCGGACGGGCTTACGCCCCTTACGCCGATATGGTCTGGTGCGAAACCTCGACTCCCGACCTCGAACAGGCCCGCAGGTTTGCCGAGGGAATCCATGCCGAGCATCCGGGCAAACTTCTGGCGTACAACTGCTCGCCCTCATTCAACTGGAAAGCCAAGCTGGACGAAGCCACCATCGCCAAATTCCAACGGGAACTGGCGGCCATGGGCTATAAATTTCAGTTCGTCACCTTGGCCGGCTTCCACGCCCTCAACATGGGAATGTTCGACCTGGCCTTGAGCTACCGTAAGGAAGGAATGCTCGCCTACTCCCGCTTCCAGCAGGAGGAGTTCAAGCATGGAACCGAGGACGGCTACATGGCGACCACCCATCAGAAGTTCGTCGGTACCGGATATTTCGATCGCGTAATGAATGCCGTCAGCGAGGGAGAAACATCGGTGGGTGCCCTTTCCGGCTCCACCGAGGAGCAACAGTTCTGAAGAGGCCCTTGGGGCTCGCGATAAAATAAGTCAATGAACTATCTCGCACATGCCTATCTGGCCGAGTCTTCGGATGAGTTTTTGATCGGCAGTATTATGGGTGATTTTGTCAAAGGCCCGGTCGATGATCTTTTCAACCCCCAAATCGCCAGCGGCGTCCTTTTCCACCGGCGTGTCAACGCTTTTGCCGATAACCATCCCATGAGCCGGGCCAGCCGCAATTTGTTCAGTCCGCGGTGTCGCCGTTACGCCGGCGTCATACTGGATATCTGTTACGATCACTTTCTGTCCAAAAACTGGTCTGTATACACGGACTCTGACCTTTCCGAATTCATCACGCGGGTCTATGAGACCCTACAGCGCTACCATGACATTCTGCCTGTCAGACTGCAGTCGGTATTGCCGCGAATGGTGCAGCAAAACTGGCTGAACTGCTACCGGACCCTGAGCGGCGTCGACATCACTCTGGGCCGGATAGCCCAACGCATCCATCGTGAAAACACCCTTGACGATTCAATCGGGGAAATCAGAATAAAATACGGACAGCTCGAACGCAATTTCCATGCGTTCTTCCCGGACCTGATCGACTTCGCAAGATCTTTTCCGGTTTAAGAAAAATTAGAATCCGGATACCCGGCGTCATCTATAGGCTTCTTATTTTCACCGAGAATTGCTGGTTTGACGCGCATACCTCAGATGGGGCAAAATCGTCCGGGCAGGATGTCGTGATTCAACACGAGGACGAGCGCATGGTGTCGACGAGCTAAATCAGATAGGTCTTCAGCTTGTTCAGGTCCGTGTCTGCGGGTTCATTCAAAATCGCGCCGACCTGGATTTCGCCGTCCACTTCCACCATGCGGCGGGCATCACATTGAAAGTCAAGCTGTTCACCGGTTTGGGGAAGCTTGAA
>JAQAZR010000479.1:0-2800 GCA_032127235.1 Deltaproteobacteria bacterium | reverse complement strand
ATGGCCAAAATGCACTTCACCAACGCCGGAATCAGGGAAAACAAAAGCTTCAGTGTCTGCATTCCGTCCGAGGATTTGATGAAGGAAACCGACTACTGCGGCATTGTCAGCGGCAAAAAGACCGACAAAGCCGCCCTTTTCGACCTCTTCTATGGCGATCTGAAAACCGCTCCGATGATCGAGCAATGCCCGGTGTGCATGGAGTGTCGTCTGGAGCGCACCGTTGATTTTCCAACCCACGATGTCTTTGTCGGGGAAATCGTAGCGACCTACGCTCAGAAAGAAGTGCTCACGGCGGACGGAAATATCGACATATCAAAAGTAAAACCGCTGCTGTTCGACATGAGCAGTAAAAAATACTGGTCCCTGGGAAAGGCTATCGGAAACTGCTGGAATATCGGCAAACAACTGAAGGCAGGGCACACATAAAATCGCTCCGCGATTTTATATATGGAATTCTCTTTCACTTCCGAAACCGGGTAGTAGTTCAACACGTGAAGGAATCTTTGGCCGAAGGCCCGATCAATGGGTTGCGCAGGAAATGCAGGGGTCGTAGTTGCGGATGGCCTGTTCGCACAACCAGGTTAACTCCTTGCGAGGCAACCCGCCGTATCGGGCGGCAAGCTCTTTCAAATCCTCTTCCGCAACGGCCAGGTTGAGTGCGGTGGGGGTGACGATCCGTGCGGTCGTGACATAACCCGCGCCGTTAAATCCATAGCGATGATAGAGCACCCCACGCGGGGCCTCCACGGCGCCGCACCCCCCGGCACTCTTCACCGCCGTCGGCTCATTTGAAAGTTCATCCCGACGATAGGAGCGCACCAAATTCAGTGCGGTTTCACAGGCGTGCACCAGTTCGACGCTACGAACGAGAATGCTCTTGAAAGGATTACAACAGGGCACGGCCAGGTGGTTTTCGGCGGCAACCCGGCCCGCAGCTTCTGACAGCCGGTTTCCGCTCAGATTAAACCGTGCCAGCGGGCCGGTCGACAAGGACGCATTGCCGCTGAGGGAATGAAACAATGCCGTGGAGTGTCGGACTTGACGGGGGATGACGTACTTTTCGAAGTCGCTGACGCCGACATTGAGCCCCCGGTTTGAAACCAGACGGCCACCGACCATTGCATAAGCCCCCGGGGCGGACAGAGCCACATAGGTGTAATCCCTTTCAAATTCGGGATACTCGAAGCCCGCCACCCAGCGAACTGTCTCGCATGCGGCCTCCAGCGCCCATTGCAGCCGGTCGATCAACGACGCAAGATCCGAGGTTGACGGAGCCCGGTAAAAACCGCCGACACGCAGATTCACCGGATGGATTTCCCGACCGCCGATACGCGCTACGATGTCGTTGCCCACTTTTTTGAGCCGTAGCCCGCGGTCCAGACTTCGGGAATCGCCGGTGGCTCTCGCAAGCCCAAAACCGTCGGAACATTTAAGAAAATCGGGGGCATGGAGAAGATAGACGTGCAGGGCATGACTTTCGATCCATTCACCGCACAACATGATCCGTCGCAAAATATCGGCACCCGGGGCAACGGTCATACGGCAGGCATTCTCGACTGCCTCGGCGGCGCTGATCTGGTGAGCTACCGGGCAGATACCACAGATTCGGGCCGTCAGGTCCGGCAATTCATCAAAATACCGCCCCTTGAGAAAACCTTCGAAAAGGCGCGGAGCTTCGAAAATTTTGAGCCGCGCCTCGGCCTGACCCACAGGGTCGAGGCGCAGTGCGAACGCTCCCTCGCCCTCAACGCGGGCCAGTTGATTGACCTGAATCGATGTCTTTTTCATAGGTTTCACTCAGCCGGCGAAAATAAGGTGCAGCTGCATTGAACGTGCGGAAAGTGCGCATGATTTCAGCTTTCGGCATGGCGAGCCGATCGAGCAGCCGGACCATGGCCTCGCTGTTGACCGAGTCGTTGGGGCCGAAACACCCATAGCAGCCCCGACCGTGGTCGGGACACAGCGCCCCGCAGCCGGCCCGGGTCACCGGCCCAAGGCACAGGGTCCCCTTGGTAACGATCAGACAGGCGATCCCTTTGAGCTTGCACTCGAGACACACGCTGAAACCCGGCACATCCGGCCGACGCCCCCGCAAGATAGCGGCGATAACCCCGATCAACTGTTCCTTGTTGATCGGGCATCCGCACAGTTCGATGTCGACCCGCACGTGATCGGCGATCGGCGTGGCTGTATCGAGCAGGTCGAAAACACCCGGTTCAGGGTATGTCGCCGCTGCCAGCTCACCGGTGTCGACAAAGTTACGCAACGCTTGAATACCGCCGGCTGCAGCACAGGCACCGATGGTTATCAAAAGGGCCGAAATCTGGCGTATTCGCCGAATCCGCTCCAAGGCCTCGGGTGTCGTAATCGACCCCTCCACCAGGGAAATGTCGTAGCGTCCTTTGGCAGCTGCCTTCGACATTTCCGGGAAATAGGCAATGTTTACCGCATCGGCCAAGGCCGCCAGGACCTCTTCGCAGTCGAGCAAGGCCAGCTGGCACCCGTCGCAGGATGCGAATTTCCAGACGGCGAGCTTGAGTTTGCGCCTCATCGGATTAAACCTCACGGCGGTGAAACCAGGGCGCGATACGCTCATAGCTTACCACCGGTCCTTCCGTACATACAAATACCGGTCCGAATTGGCAGTGACCGCAAATACCGGTGCCGCATTTCATGTTGCGTTCAAGGGAAAGAAAAATCCTGTCCGGTGCCAACCCCCATTGCAGGAGCTCCCATACCGCAAAACGCATCATCACCTCGGGTCCGCAAACCATGGCGATCGTATTGGACGGATGAC
>JAQAZR010000478.1:0-3536 GCA_032127235.1 Deltaproteobacteria bacterium | reverse complement strand
CCCACAGGCTGAAGCTGTACCCGTCAGTGGCGCGCACCCGCCAGTAATAGCGGAGGTTTTCGGCCAGTTCCACCGGCACCGTCCAGCTCGTGGTTTCGGCCCCCTGCGGCACGCCCTCTTCGCTCACCACCGGCTCGCTGTAGCCCGGATCGGTGTAAAGCTCGAACTGATAGGTGAGGCTGTCCCCGTCCTCGTCGCTGCTGTTGACAACAACCAGCTGCGGTTGCAGCTCCGCCACTTCGGACCCGTCCACCGGTTCCTGGATCGCCGGCACGGTGGGTGCGTGATCGCCGACGACGGGGTCGGAGCCGAGCTGAAACTCTTCGAGATCGGAAATACCGTCGCGGTCATAGTCGCCGCTGCCATCGCGCGACAAGCTGCCAAACTTCTCCAGCTCCCAGGCGTCGAGCAAGCCGTCGCCGTCGCTGTCGAGCACGGAGTTGATGATGAGCGCCGCCCGCCGTGAGGCGGTCAGTGCGCCGTCTGTGGCGGTGAAAACCACCTCGTAGCGCCCGGCCTGGCCCACGAAAGGCATCCACCTGAAAACGGCCGTGCCGTTCCCCTGGTCGGATAGAACCGCCCCGGCCGGCAACTGTTCGGCCGCAAGCGCAGGGACGGTGCCGTTGGGGTCGCTTGCCGCAACAGTGAAAGCAAGGCCCTGGCTCTCGACGCCGGTGCGATCAGGAATGAATTCGATCACCGGCGGCTGGGGCAGAACCATCGAATCGTCCAGCACGACGCTGTAAACACCGGTGGTGTTGACATCGAACAGATTGATGAAATGGTCCCAGCCCTGACCGTTGCGGGTCTTGGAAAGCCAGATGTTTTCCTTCTTGATCGTCTTGCCGTCGCTGCGAACAGCCTCCACGATCACCTTCTGCCCGCTGTTGGGGTCCGGCATTTTGGCGAACATGAACCCTGCAGTCACCGGCGCTGTCAGGGTAAAGTGCAGCCGCGAGTCATCCTGGCCGGCGAACGCAAGGGTGCTCGCGCTTGACTGGTCCGAGACCTCCGTGTCGGCGCTGTCGGTTTCGTAAATCCGGTAGACATCCTCGTCGTGAACCAGAAAATCCCTTACGGTATCCCGGCCGGGCAGATCCACCAGCACGTCGTGCACCAGGGTGTGGGTGTGGGTGTTTTCCTGTTTGATCAGTGAGGTCAATTCCCCGCCCAATTCGTCTGAATGCGACACCCGGGCATCGAAAGAGATGAACTGACCCGAGAGGGTGCAGGCCATGATCCAGCGGGCAGTTGCCGCGGTTGCAGGCTCGATATTGCCGAAGTCCACCAGCAGGCTGTTGTTTGCGGCTCTGCCGTTGACTTCGCTTCCATTAATGGCAAATCCGATTAAAAGTCCCTGTGTGTTTTCGACGATCTTCGGCTGGGCCGAGTCGATCTTGAGGTTTCTGGCCGTACCGTTGCCGATGTTCTTGACGCGTACGCCCAGTGGAAATGGCACCGGCAACTCGACTTCCGGGGTAAAGGCGTCATCTCCGTAAACCTCCCGGGGCAGGAAATAGTCGAGTGCCAGATCGGGCAATGGCTTGACGAAGATGTAATCCGGGGTCACCTCGGTGACGTTTACCTCGCCGCCGATGGTATAGGTTAGTTTGGCCCCCACGTAGTAAAGCTTTCCCTGTTGCAGACCGTTCGAGGAACCAGGGGCCGGTATGATCATCCAGTGGATGTCGGCCGAAGTGGCGGGATCAATGCTGCCGGAGCCTGCCACGCTGTCGATATTTTCCAAAAAATCCAGTCGAATGAAAAAAAGGGCCTCGGTGTTGCCCGGATCAGAACTGGCCGGCACCGGGGTACCCTCCTCATCGGCGAGTGACACCTCGATATTGATATCTTCAAGTGTAATATGAGAAAGTCCGTTGTTGATGCGCATGTGGGCGTCGAAGGCCTGCCTCTCCAGGGTCAACTCCTGTTTGACCTCTATTTTGACCTGGGCGCACACGGTGTCGGCTGCCTCAGCGACCGGCCAGGCGAATGGAAACAGTCCGAGGCCGGCCAAAAAGGCCGCGCCGCAGTACATAAAGAATCTGCGGGACTTCTTCTCAATGAAACTCTTCCCCATCTCTTTCCTCCGTAACCTTAATTTCAGCAAAGTGTGCGCTTCAGGAGCATATGCGGGCCGTCACGCCCTCGCCAGCCACCTTAATGCGATCGAAATCAAAAAGATTTACCGCGTTTGAGCGGTGGATAACCCGGAGGGCGACGTAGTCGGCGTTCTGCTGCATGAAGACCCTTTTTTGAGGATCGCAGAGCCTCCAGCGGCCCTCAGCGTAAAATTCGGCCCAGTTGTGGTACTGCGCCGGATCGAGTGCGGCGCTCTCCGGGCAATGGTAGCCGGCGATACCACGAGCCGGCACACCCGCTGCGCGGCACAGGGCAACAAAGAGGTACATCAGTTCTGTGCAGTCGCCCTGTTTCGTTTGCAGGGTCTGCCTGGCACCCCGGTTTTTTTTGACGTAGCCAACGTAACGGATATTGTCTGCTATCCAGTGAAATATTTTTTCTGCAGTAGCCAGAGGATTTCCAGCCTTCAGGGACAGAGCAAGGTGACGAATTTGAGGGTCGTCGATTTCGATAAACGGTTCTTCAACGAGATAGATCTCATTGTTCACTCGGACGCTTTGCAGGGGTCGTTCACGCATCAGCAGTTCAGCCCTTACGGTGATGACTCTGGATGCATAAGGGGGCAGATTATCGAAAGTGTAGTGAAAAATTCGATTGCCAATGTCATCTCCTTCAACATCGTAAAGATGAGAAGAAGATATTTTTATGACTCGTTGAGTTGATGTTTCCGCTACCGGCGCGGTCACCCACAGCTCTGCCCGATTGACAGTGTATTTTGAGGTATTTTGAATAACAAAACGGCAAGATATTCTTTTTATTTGCGTGGAGCTGGCCGAGGAAAAAAGGTCGAGATTTTGTGTGTGAAAGATAATTAAAATTGCTGATCCGGTCAAAAGCGTGATAAGGATTAATAAAGCCGGTCTCTTTAACATGCGCAAATATCCCCTTAGATTGCTATGACACATAGTGAGGAGAAAACACGCATTGAAGCGCATGCTTTCTCTCGAGCAGGTGGGA
Source organism: Deltaproteobacteria bacterium (assembly GCA_032127235.1). Taxonomy (GTDB): domain Bacteria; phylum Desulfobacterota; class Desulfobacteria; order Desulfobacterales; family SG8-13; genus JARFQH01. Next base: position 437 of record JAQAZR010000478.1, on the reverse strand, counting down.
AAGAACCGATCGGGCAATGGCCTTTCACACAAGCCAGGGTAGTAATTATAGAAATAGTCTAAAATTATTGGCTTCGGTACTCAGGGTGACAATATAACTCTAAACACTCAGCACTCGACAGGTGTGATCGGCAATCTGCAAGAACCATGCAATTTTTAAAAGTCTTTTAAACAGGAAGGCTGAAATATCGGTGTGACATTTTGGTCATATAAATTTATGAAGTGAGTGTTTTATCTTCGGAAGTATTTTTCTCAATTCCCCAATAATCATTCTCTCTCATTTCGGGCGGTTTTTTTCCCCCCTCAATCTGCCCATCTGTGGAGTAATCTTCCCATTTTTATGTAGGCAAATTTACAAATCCATTGGTTCTAAATCTTTGTTTTCCGCTAAATCATTGTATTTATATCCAATAAGGATTTACCACGATTTTTGCATGC
>JAQAZR010000477.1:0-4399 GCA_032127235.1 Deltaproteobacteria bacterium | reverse complement strand
ATTGACTTACGAGAAGATAGACCGACACGGTTTGACGATCAGCCGTCAGGGGGAACAGCAGACACTGCCGGTCGATACGGTGGTCATATGTGCCGGGCAGGTCCCTGTCGACGCGCTCTACCGAGAAATCGAGACCAGCGGTATGTCGGTTCATTTGATCGGCGGCGCCGAACGGGCGGTGGAGTTGGATGCCAAGCGCGCAATTGAACAGGGTTGCCGGCTGGCGGCGACTCTGTGAAAAGGAGATGATCGGATGCCGCTAAGGCGCCGAATATATTGACACCACTTCAAAATTTCGTCATAGTGCACACGCGGACGCCAACCGCGTACCAACTGCACGTAAAGAAGCGCGGCGAAGGTTTAAGGCTGAAGATCGGCCGTCAAACTGCTTCCCCCCCCACTCCTAGAAGCGAGAGGATAACATCTTGAAATCCGGCATCTGTCCTAAATGTTCGTCCGACGAGGTTTATTCCGGGGCCGAGATCCCGCTCAAAAAAGGCCCTTTCGCCAGCAATTCCATCCCCGTCAGCGTGGCTTCAGTAGCCGCCCGCGACAACTACGTTTGCATCCGCTGCGGCTACGTCGAAAGCTACATCAGCGAACCAGACAGGCTCAGTGAAATCGCTAAAAAATGGGTGCGGGTAAAAGCAGCCGGGGACGAACCGGACACGGCCGAATCGGTATGAGCCTATCCAGAAGCACCCACCGTATTCAGGGTATCAAGCGGTTTGCGGTGATCGCAAGTATTCTGGCGAAACACGGCTTCGGCGATCTGCTGGATCGTACCGTTTTTCGAAACAAGATCACTGTCACGGCACCCAAGGCCAGGACCGTCGCCAAATCCGTCTACCCGTCATCGCAACGTCTGCGCCGGGTCCTCGAAGAACTCGGACCCAGTTTCATCAAGCTGGGACAACTGATGAGCACCCGCGCGGATGTCTTTCCGCCGGAGTATATCGAAGAACTAAAGAAACTGCAGGACCGGGTCCCGCCGATCGACTTCGAAGAAATCCAGAAAGTCATCGAATCGGAACTGAAGCATCCGCTGGCCGAGATTTTCACCGCTTTCGAACCGGTGGCGCTGGCTACCGCATCGGTTGCACAGGTCCATCTGGCCGGTCTGAAGTCCGGCGAAAAAGTGGCGGTCAAGGTCATTCGCCCCGGAATCGACAAAAAAATCAGGGAAGACATCGGGTTGATGTACTACTTTGCCGAGAAGATCGAGCGATCCTCCGAGATCGGCCGCATCGTCGGTGCCGTCAACCTGGTGAAAGAATTCGAAAGAAATATTTTTCGCGAACTCGACATGTACACCGAAGCGGGGAGTATCGAACGCTTTGCGGCCAACTTCAAGGACGCCGAAGACCTCTACATCCCGAAAGTCTACTGGGACTATACGTCCCGGTCGGTCCTGACGATGGAACACATCGACGGTATCAAAATGGATCGGGTCGGGGAGATAAAGGCCCACGGGATCGACCCTAAGGAAATCGCCATGATCGGGCTGCGTTCCTTTTCCCGCCAACTGATGGAATTCGGCCTCTTCCACGCCGACCCACATCCCGGCAACACGATCGTGATGTACGACGGCCGTGTCAGCCTGGTGGACTTCGGCATCATCGGCTATCTGGACGAAGAAACGATGCTTCAGCTCGCCAATATTTTTCTCGGATATGCCGAACACGACTACGATCTAATCATGGAGGCCTTCGAAGACGCCGGTCTCATCAACCCGGAGACCTTGGATCTGCGCAGCTTTCGCACCGACCTCAAAGACATCAGCGAGCCGTTTTACGGACGAACCCTGCAGACCATTTCCGTCAAAAATGTTTATGACCAGGTGATGCAGCTGGTGTTGAAATACCGGATCCGCCTGCCCCGTAATCTTTTACTGCTGTTGAAAACCTTTATCCAGACCGAGGCCCTCGGTAAAATCCTCGGCAGCGACGCCAGCATCCTCGAGGTCACCCGGCCTTATGCGCACAACTTGCTCCAACGCGGATACGAAGCCCGTAAAATAATGCGCAATGTCGGCAAGGAAACCCGCCGCATGAGCGGCTACATGCGGGTGCTGCCGAAGTTTCTTCATGATATTCTCCGCGCGGCAGCCAGCGGCAAGAACCGGATCGAGGTCTGGCACAGCGGGTTTGAGCAGCTTGACGACAAGATTGAAAAGGGCATCAATCGTCTGACGATCGGCATCATCGTCAGTGCATCGGTGATCGCGGGCTCGCTGGTATTGAATTCTTCGCAGAAAGTTATTGAGTTCACGCTGAATTTCTTCGGTGTACACACCGTTTCCATCACATCGTTGCTGGGAATAATCGGCTACTCCATGGCAACGTTTCTGGGGGTGTGGCTGATTATTTCAATCATGCGATCAGGCAAGATGTGAGTATCTTGCTTCACGGCATACCGGATGACGGGAAAAACCATGTTTTCTATCGACCAATTCAACCGGCAGTATGACACCGAGCGCCGTGACATCGTCATCGACGACCATCGCTATTGGTTTTTTGTCCCCAAATCGATCGACCGGTTCATCGACCCGGAAGAGCCCTTGCAAGACTTTCCCCTCTGGGCCAAGATCTGGCCGGCCAGCGTTGTGTTGGCCGGTCACCTCAGCCGGCTGCCGGTGGTACCGGGCCAACGGATACTCGAAATTGGTTCCGGACTCGGGGTGGTCGGCATCATTGCGGCCTGCAGCGGTCACGACGTCACTCTGACAGACGCCAATCCCCACGCGCTCGAATTTGCCCGCGCCAATGCGCATGTCAACGGCTGCACTCAGCTGACGGTTCAGCGTCTCGACTGGCAGGACCCCCAGCCGGAGGGGGAATTCGACACCATCGTCGGCTCCGAAGTCGTTTACAAGGATCAGGATATCGACCAACTCCTGACCTTGTTCGTCAGCTGTCTCAAACCTCAGGGAAAAATCATTTTGGTTGAAGAGATGCGCCGGACTCTCGACCCGTTTTTTCGGCACCTCGATCCCCATTATCGGATCAATATACGAAAAAAGGTCCTGCGCGCTGTGGACGAAGAGTCCCTGGTTCTGCTGATCCAAATGCATCCGCGCATTGGCAGGCTAAATTAATATTTTTTCAGGTTATTATTTGCGGAAATGACCAACATTGTTTCGGAAACCCGATGAGATTGACGCGGTATGCAACACTTCTAATGGTCGTTTTCTTATTCGCCGCAACCGTCCCGGCTGACGAGCTCTATACCTGGACGGATTCAAAAGGGGTGACGCATATCTCCCGGACCCCCCCGCCCCCTGATGCCCGTCACAAAGAGATGATCGAATACACCCCGCAGACCAGCTCTGAAATAGAAGCCATCCAAAAGGAGCGGGAAGCGTTGCAGGGCCGGTATAACAAAGAGGCCATCCTGCAAAACGCGCGCGCTGCCCGGCGCGAGGCCGAAGTCGCCCGGCAGCGAGCGGCAGAAGCCAAGGCCGCTGCCGATGCCGCTGAAAAAAGGGCCGCGGAGTTCAAGAAAAAAGTCGGCAACACAATCCGGCGTCAGCAACTCAACCGCGGGACGATTTTGCGATTGGAGGCAGAGGCCTCGGCAGCTCGCAACGAGGCCCTTAAAGCTGCTCAAAACGCCGACTTGAGCGAAAAAAGGGCCGTTGATGCCCAAAAGAAAGCCGGAGAAGTTTTAAGCCGGGGCAAAGCCGGTGAGACCGGAATGCAGCCGGCATCGGAGCAAGCAGACCAGCAGCCGAACCCTGGCGTGTCCCGGTAGGGTCACCACCGAAAATACGGACAAGCGGGGTGTGTCCTTATCACTTGCCGAGACCACTAAGGGCTTGCGAAAAAATTAGTTGGTGATTTTGGTCGTTGAGGCGCCCGACCGGCAAGGCGTAAAATCGCAGGAATATCTGGATATTCCGAGATTTTGCACCGGCAGCCGGACGGGATGCATCGACGTCCAAAATGGTAAGTTATTTTTGAGCAAGCCCTAATGAAAGGCACCCGATGCAGTTCTACGACTTCAAAGAATTCCTGAGACTCTCCTCGGTCTTGAACTACAATTTGAGCGCTGCATCATTTCTTCGAGACAATTTTTCAAATCCTTTTTGTCAACACCTATTCCGGTTACCGGCCGAAAACCGAACATCCCCCGTCAGCGGTTTTAAATGGCGCCAAACGTCTGTACCAGCTGTTCAAAAACGCCGTCATTTTGTCGCTCATCCGGCAGATGGTCGATATCGAAGGCAACCGATCGGCTCTGGTCCTCTTCAAGGCCTTGTCGGATGCCAGTCTTTTGGAGGCCCAGCGGACCCTGATCCACCTGCTGGGGTACCATCACCGCGATCCGGTGACCCTTAGGCCCCTGCTGATGGAAGCAATGGAATACTGTTACAAAGGTCGTACGGACCTGGTAACAG
>JAQAZR010000476.1:0-3404 GCA_032127235.1 Deltaproteobacteria bacterium | reverse complement strand
GGCTGGAGCACAACTTAACTCCCTAATTATCAACAAATTATGGCTGTTATTTTCGGCTTTGTGCGCAGGGAGGCATGAGCGAGCCGCCATGATGATACGGGTGGCGAATGAAATTTGTTATTGCAAAAAATAATCTGAACTTATACGGAAGGTGTCGTTAACTGATTTGAATTATTTCATTTGGCTAACCGTCATGCAACCAATTGCCACAGCGGGCCTGTCCCCTTGGGTACCGGGCGTCTTCAGCCTGATCGTCTACTTTTTTGTAGTGGCGGTGCTGATCGGTGTGCTTTTGTTTCTATCGGCCTGGCTCGGTGAAAAAAAGCCCAGCGTTGAAAAGTCGCGGGCTTACGAGAGCGGGATTATTCCTACCGGTACGGCCCGCTTGCGGTATCCGGTTCCCTTTTATCTCGTGGCGATCTTTTTTCTGATATTCGACGTGGAAGGGGCGTACATTTTCGCCTGGGCCGTGGCTTGGGATGACTTGGGCTGGAAAGGCTGGCTACAGATATCGTTTTTCATCACCGTGCTCTTACTGGGTCTGTTCTACATCTGGCGTAAAGGAGGACTGGAGTGGGGTCCGGAAGCCAAAAACAGATGAACGGACGTCTGGAGAGCACCGTCGACTACCTGGTCAACTGGTCGCGGCAGTTCAGTCTGTGGCCCATGTTTTTCGGGCTCTCCTGCTGTTTTGTCGAAGAAGCGACTGTTTTGACGGCACGCTACGACCTGGCACGTTTTGGCGCCGAGGTGTTGAGGCCTTCCCCCCGCCAGGCGGACCTGTTGATCACCTCCGGTACGATCTTCAAGAAGATCGCTCCGGTCGTTCTGCGGCTTTACGAACAAATGGCCGAGCCGAAATGGGTCATCTCCATGGGGTCGTGCTCCAACTGCGGCGGCATGTATGATGGCTACAGTGTGGTTCAGGGCATCGACCAGATCTTACCGGTGGATGTCTATATCCCCGGATGTCCGCCTCGGCCCGAGGCTGTCGAAATGGGGCTCGTGATGCTGCAGCAAAAGATCATGGCCGAGGAAAGGCCGACCCGCCCCATTTTGCACCTCCCGGGAGGCACCCAGGGCAGCACCGCACCGATCCTGGTCGACGGACAGACAAAATCGCGCGACCCCAGAGGACCCGGGATGGCCGGAACGGCGATTCGCGGGACGTCGGTCGTTCCACCGTTCTTTCGGGGCAGCCGGTCCGACCTGATGTGGACACCGCCGCCGCGGCGCATCGAACTCGGCCCGACTGAAAGAGGCCTGGCCGATCAGTTGCGTGAAAAGTTCGGGGATGCCGTTGAACCGGTGCCGGAAACTGCCGACATGCCCACTTTTCAGGTGAGCAGGGAACGCGTCAAGGAGGTTCTGCGCCACCTGAAAACCGAAGCCTCTCCCCGTTTCAGGCGGCTTGAAGATCTGACCATGATCGACGAATCCGCCCGCCGCAACCGCCGGGACTATCCCGACTACAGTTTGGTCTACAATCTGCTCGCTTTAGATTCCCCCTGCCGGGTACGCCTTAAGGTCGGTCTGAATGGTACGGAACCTTCTGCGGCCACCGTGACCGACATCTGGCCGTCGGCTGCCTGGTACGAGCGCGAAGCGTTCGACATGTTCGGGATTAAATTCGACGGCCATCCGAACCTGCGGCGGTTGCTAATGCCCCACTATTGGGAAGGGCATCCTCTGAGGAAAAGCCATCCCGGACGGGCGACGGATATGCCCCCCTACACGCTCGAGGATGCCCGCAGTCGTCAGCCGTTGGACGGCGGGGAGTACATCGAAACGGACGGAGACAGGCAGCGGCTGATCCTCAACATCGGCCCCCATCACGTCAGCACCCACGGACTGATGCGGTTTGTCGTTGCCCTGGACGGTGAAGAGATTACCGAGATGGACATGGACATCGGTTACCATCACCGCTCCGTGGAAAAAATCGGCGAACGTCAGACCTGGAACCAGTTCATCCCCTACACCGATCGCGTCGACTACCTGGCCGGTGCCGCCAACAACCTGCCCTATGTCATGGCGGTGGAGACCCTTGCGGACATCAAGGTTCCGAAGAAGGCCCAGTATATCCGCGTGATGCTGAGCGAACTGTTCCGGCTGAGCAACCACCTGGTCTGGTTTGCAACCTATGCCCACGACGTCGGCGCCATGACGCCGAATTTTTACACGTTTCGCGAACGGGAAATGATCCTCGACATCGTCGAGCTCATCACCGGCGGGCGGCTGCACCCCTCCTGGTTCCGGTTGGGCGGCGTGGCGGCCGATCTGCCGGACGGCTGGAAGGAAGCGGTCGATGCGTTCGTCCGGATTTTCCCCGAGCGTCTGCGGGAATACGAGACGCTGATCCGCAAGAACCCCATTTTCAAAGCCCGCACCGTGGGGATCGGCCGGATTTCGTTGGACGAGGCGATCGACTGGGGTGTCAGCGGCCCCAATCTGAGGGCCTGCGGCCTGGAGTGGGACCTGCGCAAAAAATTTCCCTATTCGAGTTACGATGAATTCGATTTCGAGGTGCCCACCGCCGCCGAAGGCGACTGCTACGCCCGTTATCTGGTGCGGGTCGAGGAAATGCGGCAGAGTTTGAGTATCATCGCGCAGGCCGCCGAACGGATGCCGGCCGGGCGCTACGTGACCGATGACTACCGTTACGTGATACCGAAGCGTGCGGATATGCTCACCGACATCGAGAGTCTGATTCACCATTTCGTCAACGTGACCCGCGGGCCGAAGATTCCCCGCGGCGAGGCCTATGCTGCCTGCGAAATTCCGCGGGGGGAGCAGGGCTACTATGTGGTCAGCGACGGACTCGGGTATGCCTATCGCATGCGCATCCGGTCGCCTGGATTCGCCAACGTGCAGGCCATGCCGCTGATGGCCGTGGGAGAGACGATTGCAGACCTGATCGCGATCATCGGGTCGGTGGACTATATACTACCGGACATCGACCGCTGACGTTTAACGCGCTTGATTCGCCCATTTGCTGCGTTATCGGGAACTCGCGGTACAACTGAGAACAGCTTCGTCCCCGAGTGCCTTGCAAATGGGCGAATCAAACGCGTTAAACCGGTTTCACAGCGTAAAATTTTAAGAAAATTTTCATTTTATGCTACCTGAAGAGATTCGAGAAGAACTGCAACGACAGATCATCGCAATCGACCATCCGCGCGAGTTGGCGGTGGACGTGATGTTTGCGCTGCAGGCGCATTATGGTTATTTGAGCGATGCGGCTCTGGAAGAAGCGGCATCGCTGCTGGGGATGACGACCCTGGAGGTGGAAGAACTGGCCACTTTCTACACCTTTATCTACCGTGAGCCGGTGGGGAAATACGTCATTCACCTCTGCGACAGCGTGATCTGCTGGATGGACGGTTATGAGTCCCTCCGCGACTATC
>JAQAZR010000475.1:0-2751 GCA_032127235.1 Deltaproteobacteria bacterium | reverse complement strand
AATCCGCGTTCCACGGTGGGCACCGTAACCGAAATCTATGACTATCTCAGGCTGCTTTTCGCTCGCGTCGGCACGGCCCACTGCCATCGCTGCGGTGATCCGATCAGTCCCCAGTCTATCGACCAGATCGTGGACCGGATTCTGGCCCTGCCGTCCGGCAACCGCATCATCATCCTGGCCCCGCTGGTTGATGCCGAAACAGGCGCGCACGAAAAGATTCTCAAACGGTTGCGCAAGGACGGCTTTGCACGGGTGCGGGTCGATGGCGAAATCCTCGACATCGAGTCGATCGACGTGCTCGACAAGCGTAAACCTCACAGCATCGACGTGGTGGTCGATCGTCTGGTCGTCACAGAAAAAATTCACAATCGTCTGGCCGATTCTCTGGAACTCGCCCTGGCACTTTCCGACGGAAAGGTGACCGTCGACATGCTGGGCCGGGGAACGATCCGGTTCAGCGAGAAAGCGACCTGTCTTCGCTGCGGCATCGGTTACCCTGAATTCACGCCCGCCAGTTTCTCGTTCAATTCGCCCCAGGGCGCCTGCCCCCGCTGCGACGGTCTGGGGACCACGACCGAATTCGATCCGGAACTCATTGTCCCGAATCCGGAATTGTCGCTGCGGGAAGGCGCGGTTGCCATCTGGGCCAATCGCAGCACCATGCAGTTTATTGAATTTCTGGATGCACTGACATCCCATTACGGCGTCGACATCTACACGCCCTACAAGGACCTGCCCAAGCACTTCAAAAAGGTTCTGATGCAGGGTTCCGGCAAGGATTTGATCCCGTTTTACTTCGAACGCGGCGAACGCCGATACACCTATAAAAAACCGTTTGAGGGCATCATCCCCAAATTACGGCGCCGCTACGCGGAAACCGATTCCTTCCAGGTCAGGGAAGAGATCAAATTGTTCATGAACTTTCGCCCGTGTTCCGATTGCGGTGGGGCGAAGCTCAATCGCGAAAGCCGGTCGGTCAAAGTCGGTGGACTGGCCATCCAGGAAATTTCCGCGATGTCAATCGCGCAGGCGCAGTCTTTCCTCTCCGGCTTGAAATTGGAAGGGCAGCGGGCAGTAATTGCCGAGCGGATCCTAAAGGAAATCGATGAGCGCCTCGGTTTTTTGAACAACGTGGGGCTCTCCTATTTGACACTCGATCGCCCTGCCGCCACTCTTTCCGGCGGCGAGAGTCAACGCATTCGGCTCGCTACCCAGATCGGTTCGAAGCTGACCGGGGTCCTCTATGTTCTCGACGAACCGAGCATCGGCCTTCATCAACGCGACAACCGTCGCCTGCTTCAAACCCTCATGCAGATGCGTGACCTGGGCAACACCGTTCTGGTGGTCGAACACGATGAAGAAACCATACGAACTGCGGATTACGTGGTCGACATGGGACCGGGTGCCGGAATCAACGGCGGCCGTTTGGTTTTTGCCGGCACGCCCGACCGGCTGCTCGATGAGGAAACCTCTTTGACCGGTCAGTATCTCTCCGGCCGAAGGCGGATCGAGGTGCCTCGGCAGCGCCGGCGCAGCAATGGCCGTGAAATCGTCATCGAAGGAGCCTCGGCCAACAACCTGAAGCATCTCGATGTGTCCTTTCCGCTCGGAATGTTCACCTGCGTAACCGGCGTATCCGGGTCCGGAAAATCGACCCTGGTCCTGGAAACACTGCATCACCTCCTCGCCCAGAGGATTTACCGCGCCCGTATACCAGCCGGAGCCCACCGGGCGGTTAAAGGTCTGGAGCATATCGACAAGGTCGTCAACATCGACCAGTCACCGATCGGCAAAACGCCGCGCTCAAACCCGGGAACCTATACCGGTGTCTTCAACCACATCCGGGACCTGTTCGCCCGCACTCCGGAAGCGCGTGTCCGGGGTTACAAACCCGGCCGATTCAGCTTCAACGTCAAGGGCGGGCGCTGCGAGGCCTGCGGCGGGGACGGCATCGTCAAGATCGAAATGCATTTTCTGCCGGACGTCTACGTCACCTGCGACGTGTGTCGGGGGCGGCGCTACAACCGCGAAACCCTCGAAATCCGCTACAAGGGCAAGAATATCGCTGAAGTCCTGAAGATGACCGTGAATCAGGCACTGGCCTTTTTTGAGAGAATCGGCAACATCCGCTCCAAACTGCAGACCCTGGTCGATGTCGGACTGGGCTATATTCAGCTCGGGCAGCAGGCCACGACCCTCTCAGGCGGGGAAGCCCAGCGGGTAAAGCTCGCACGCGAGCTCAGTAAAAAAGGAACCGGCAAAACCGTTTACATAATGGACGAGCCTACCACCGGTCTGCATGTCGACGATATCCGCAAACTGCTCGAGGTTCTCAATCGACTGGTTGACGCCGGCAATACGGTTGTCGTCATCGAGCACAATCTGGATGTGATCAAAACGGCCGATTACCTCATCGACCTGGGGCCGGAAGGTGGAAATGACGGGGGCTACTTAGTGGCGTGCGGCCGGCCGGAGGACATCGCCGGCAACGCGGCTTCCCACACCGGCCGATGGCTGAAGAAGGTACTATAATAAAAAAGGGGCCTGGCTGAAGTTTCAGCCGGGCCCCTTTTTTATGAGGTAACCTGATAAAAATTTGGAGAGTATTTAGCGAAAAGTGCCGCGATCGAAGCTGCCTGCGGATGGGCGAAGATGAGAATCAACGCCACAACCAGTGCGTAGATACACAGTGATTCGATCAGTGCCAGACCGATCAGCATGGTCACCGTGACTTTACCGGATGATTCGGGA
>JAQAZR010000474.1:0-3487 GCA_032127235.1 Deltaproteobacteria bacterium | reverse complement strand
GCCATGGCGCCGGACAGGAGCGGGGCTGGCGCGCCGGAACCGAAAACGTTCTCGAGATTGTCGGTTTGGGAAAGGCCTGCGAGATCGCCGCCCGGGATCTGCAGCGAAACATGGCCCACATGCAGCGGTTGCGGGATAGGCTGCATAAGGGGTTGACTGCCGAGTTGACCGGCGCGCGTCTAAACGGTCATTCGGTGAAACGCCTGCCGAACACACTGAGCCTGTCGTTCAAAGGGGTGGAAGCCAACCGCATCCTGGAAGAAATCGGTCTAGAGGTGGCCGCTTCCGCCGGAGCCGCCTGCCATTCGGACACGGTTGAGATCTCCCACGTATTAGAGGCCATGAAGGTGCCCCTGGAGTGGGCCAAGGGCACCCTGCGCTTCAGTGTCGGACGGATGACCACCACGGAGGAAATCGACAAAGCGATTGAAATTGTAACCAGGGCCGTAAAAAAGTTGAGAAAAGAGAAACCGTAGCGTTGCGGTTATCTCACTTCTGATATTATCTTTTTCAACCTTACCGGGATATCCCACTCTCTCAAAAGCACGGCCACGCTGTTCGGGACCGCCTCTTCCCAGAATTGCCCCCGCACCATCCTCGACCGCACGTCATTGCCGCTGATCCCTTTTTTATCGGGGCTGACTTCCCAGAGGACGTGCACTTTGAGACCCAGCGATTCGAAGTAACTCTTCTTTCGGCGTCCCCATTCGTCATAGATCGACAGAAAAAAAACGGCGTCGAGCGGCACGTAGTGTCGATACAGCTCGGGCATGCTGATGGGCATGGGGACGATGGAGAAATCCGTCCATTCAACGCCGGCTTCCGCCAGCGCAGCCCTCAAGAGCCGATAGCGTTCAAAATAGGTCAGGGGATTGGCGAGGTCGCTGCTGCGATGGCGGTCGGTTTGCTCCTCCTTGATGAGGGTGGGGTCCGGATTGGTGATGCCGACCACCAGATGTTTACACAGCGATTTGCCGGCCAGAAGGTATTTCATGTGGTCGTTGTGAAGAACCTGAAACCTTCCGTGTATGACGCCGACATCATATTCAAAATTGTTGGTTGGCATCTCTATCTTTCGCGACCCGTTTTAACCGCTGACGCTATCGGTCGGGAACCCGCATCTGTGCACCTGAACCAGGCATGGAATCAGATGCTGATGACCTTGTCCGCCAATTGCATGGCCGTTACGATGTCGAGCATGTTGGTTGTTTCACCGACCTGTTTTCTTTCCAGCAGGTTGAAGTGGTCGAGGCACGTGCCGCAGACAAGAATGCAGAGACCGGTTTCCTCGAATCCTTTCAGGTCGGCCAGCACCTCTGAACCGTCAATGGTAAGTTTGACACCGTTGTTGACAAATACCAGCCGCCACAACTCCGGACCCATTTCTTTGAGGGTTCTGATAAAGTTGACCATGAGCTTGAGCCCCAGCTCATCGTCTCCAAAACCGATCCGGTCCGTGGCACACATGACCATGATCTTCTTCAGGTCGATGTTGCCCTCAGACTGAGGCTTCGGGGGTTCTTTTTTTTGCGGCGACGCAGTGCAATTCCCGACGACGACATAATCGCCGCCCTGTTTTTCCAGAGCGGTCTCAAAACCCTGTGATTCCAGAAACCGTTTGACATTCTGCTGGGATGCGGCGGTGTCGACAACGACCCTGACCGCGTCCGCCTTTTCCTGCTCCACCACAGCCTTGGTTTGCAACACCGGCGCGGGGCAAGACAGACCGCGGGCATCGATTTCTTTCATATATCCCCCTATCTATTTTAAAACGATCTTTTCCTTTGGCTCAGCGACGACCTCTCCAATGATCTTCGATTCCGTCGCATTTTTTTTCACCAGGCCTTCGAGCAATCGGTCTGCATTTTCTTCACCGATACAAATCAGCAGCCCCCCTGAGGTCTGGGGGTCGAAGAGAAGATCCTGAATCAGGGGGTCAATGCCGGGTGTGCACTCTACTAAGGCTGTCCGGAATTCCCTGTTCTTGAACGCGCCGGCCGGCAGCAGTCCGTACCCGGCGTATTCGATCGCTTCGGGCAGAATGGGAATATCCGCCGTTCGTAAAACAACCCCGTACCCGGTCCCGACGACCATTTCCGCCAAGTGCCCCAGCAGACCGAATCCGGTCACATCGGTGCAGGCGTGTATCGGAAAGCGTGCCATTACGGTTGCAGCATCCCGGTTCAGAGTGGCCATCAGTCTGATCACTTTGTCGATCACGTCTGCCGATGCCAGACCGCCCTTTAAGGCCGTGTTGATAACGCCGGTACCCAGCGGTTTGGTCAGAACGAGCCGGTCACCCGGTTTCATGCCGCGCTTGGTCAGGACCCTCTTCGGATGGACGAATCCGGTCACCGACAGGCCGTATTTGAGTTCGCCGTCTTCGATGCTGTGCCCGCCGACCAGCGCGACGCCGGCCTCTTTCATTTTGTCGAGGCCGCCCGCGAGTATCTGCCGCAGGATGGAGAGATCCATCTGCTTGATCGGAAAGCCGACCAGATTCATGGCGGTTTTCGGTTCTCCCCCCATGGCGTAGATGTCGCTCAGAGCGTTGGCCGCGGCGATCTGACCGAACCAGTAAGGATCGTCTACGATCGGCGTGAAAAAATCGACGGTCTGGATCAATGCGAGGTCTTCGGAAATCCTATAGACCCCGGCATCGTCCGCCCGCTCCAATCCGACAATCACGTTGGGGTCGGTCGGGATGTCAAGCCCGCAAAGCGCTCTGGCCAGGTCCCCTGGCGGCAGCTTGGACGCTCAGCCGGCGCCCTTCACGGTTTGGGTCAAGCGGAATTTCTTCGTTTCACTCATTATCCATCATCCTTTGCTCGGTTATTATTCCCCTCATTGAGAGGCAACAACTGATTGAATGTGTTTGGTGTTTAGTGTTATGTTTTTAGTCGCGCACACGTACTTCATTCCAAACACCAAATACCAAACACAAAACACTATCCCTTAGATATCGACTCCACCCGACACCCAAGCGCCTTCACGATATCTTCCGGTGCCATCTTCACCATCACGCCCCGCTGACCGGCGTTGATGAGCACTTCCTTGTATTTTCGGATCCGCTTTTCCATGACGGCCGGCAGCACCTGTTTCGTGCCGAACGGACTGATGCCGCCCACCAGGTATCCGGTCAGGCGTTCGGCCGTGGCGGTATCGGCCATTGCCGCGCGCTTGACGGCAAACACGTGGGCCAGCTGCTTTAAATCCAGTTGCCGGTCTCCGGGCAGCAGCGCCAGGCAGTAATTCCTCCCCCCCAGGTCGACGACCAGGGTCTTGACGGTCCGATCGAGTGGAAAACCGGTGGCGCGGGCCGCGAACTCGGCCCCTTTTTCTTCATGCTCGTATTTGACCAACTCGAACGAGACATCTTTCCGTTTGAGGTGCTGTATGGCCCGAGTGGACATGGACGCCCTCACGTCGTCCCTTCAAAGGGACAGGGCAGCTCGACCGCCCGAAAAACATGCAGTCGACCGCAGAA
>JAQAZR010000473.1:0-4252 GCA_032127235.1 Deltaproteobacteria bacterium | reverse complement strand
TTCTGCGGCAGGCCATCGAAATCGGGATACCGGTGGTGCCCGGGGACGACTCCCACGGCGTCGATACGGTCGGACTGAACATTGACAGAGCCTTTGAGGCCTTGCGGGACCTCGGTGCCGACATGAACTGGCACAGACCCGCAAGAAGTTGATTCATTGTGCGGTCTTGAATTTGTGCGCTTCAATGTCATTTACGATTTTATGTCGCCCGAACCGTCTTGACATGCCACGATGTGGTATGTTAGGCAAAAATGAAAAGTGATTGCCGTCGACAGACGGCCCCTTTTCGCAATTTCGGCCTCAATCAATCGAACAGTTTTTTTATTCACAGCGTTTCTATTCAATGGTGAACCTAATGGACACAAGCGGAGATCGATATCAACAGCCGGGACATGACAGACGGTCCTGTTCTGACCGTAGAAAACCTCTGTTTTCGCTTTATCATGGTAAGGAAAGAAGGGGCGATGCAGAAAGGCGGGCGATCACGGCTCGACGACTCAGGATACTTTTGCATGAGCGCAAACAGGACTCTAATCCAAAGCCCTTCCATCTCTTTATGAAAAAATTATCCCAGATAAGCCGTTACCAAACATCAATCGGTTCTAAGACTGATTCCGGTGCAATTGCCGTCGCTGGGCATAACACGCCAAGAGATCATCAACGTATCGACTGTGATGCTCCTGTTCAGGTTCTTGAAAGGGATACGCAGCGCTTTTTACCTGCCACCGTACTTAACCATTCTAAATGCGGGATGTATCTCGTATCGGACAGCCTTCCGGCAGTCGGCTCCGGTATCGCGATTCTGATGGTTAATCACTCGCCGCAATCCTCAGAACCGGATGACACTCTCTTGTATCATTCACAGGTCATCTGGCACAGGGATCTATCGGGCCATGGAAATCACGCGCGTTACGGATTCGGTGTAAAACATTGCCAAAATCTGGAAGAATTCCTCCGCCTTTTTTAGTTGATGTTTTGCCTCCGGCCGGTTACCTTCCTACATTGGCTCTTTTCGATGTCTAAAATGGTCAGTTTTTTTAAGCGAGTCCTCATTGAGGTGACCCAGTGAAGTTGGAAGAAATACGGCGAAAGATCGACAAAATTGACCGGGAGCTTCTGGTGTTGCTTCAGGAGCGAATGGGGCTCGCACTTCGGTCTAAAAAGTTTAAAAAGACCATCAGCGACCCGCAACGGGAGGCCGATGTCCTGACGCGGGCCGAACGCCTGAACCTGGATCTGGTCGAACGTTCTTTTGCGCGGCAACTGCTCAAAACGATTATCGACGAGAGCAAGCGACTTCAGGAAGAGGACCGCAAATTGGTGGCCTTCCAAGGAGAACATGGCGCTTATGGAGAAGTCGCCGCACGACTGCTGGTTCCTGGCGCTGCCTTCATTCCCTGCCTCGAGTTCAACGACGTGTTCCGCGGGGTGGAAGACGGGTATCTGGACTTCGGCGTGGTGCCGGTCGAAAATTCCCTTGAGGGAGCCGTTACACAGGTCAACGATCTGTTGACGACCACGAATCTGAAAGTGATCGGCGAGGCCAAGATCATCGTGAAGCATTGTCTTCTGGCGACTGAAGCAACCGATTACCGCCAGATCCGTATTGTTTATTCCCATCCCCAAGCCCTGGCGCAGTGCCGGAACTTCCTGATGCACAACAAACTCGAAGCCCGTCCTTTTTACGACACAGCCGGAGCGGCGAAGATGTTGGCCAGGGAAAATCCACGGGCCGCTGCCGCCATCGCCAGCGCACTCTGCGCCGAACTCTATGACCTCGAGATTATCGATGAGGGGATCGAGGACGGTCCCTCCAACACGACACGGTTTCTGCTGATGTCCAGGGAGCCGTATGAGCAGGGCGGCGATAAAACATCGATTATCTTTGCCACCCCCCACGAGGCCGGGCGGCTGTACGCGGTATTGCGGCTTTTTGCCGAGTCACAGATCAACCTGACCCGCATTGCTTCGATGCCGCTGCGGTCGGATCCGAGCAACTACTGCTTTTTTCTCGATTTCATCGGTTCGGGCAAAGATGAGAAAGTGGTCGAGGTTCTCAGACAAATGGAGGCCCTGACCATTTCCATGAAGGTCCTTGGCAGTTATCCGGCCGTCAGGGATGTGCCGGTTTGATGTTGAGGAAGAGGCACCCTATAATTTTCGCGAGCGGTAATAATGCCGCAGTCGGGGAGAATTCTTTTCAAGGTGAAGTGAAAACGTCTGAGAAAAATCGATGCCGGCCGATAAAAAGAATGTAAAAAAGAAAATTATGACCAGCAAAAAGTAAAACTTCACCCTCGACGCATGCGGTTTTGAGACAGACGGAACAACCATACGAGAACCGTTCGATGCGAATCAAAGATGCGGTCAGATTGACGGATTTAAAGTGGCTCAACCTTTTTAACGTCGAGTTTATCGATTCCGGCGGGACGGAGCGAAAATGGCAGATCGCGACACGCGAGCAGCAGCCAAAATGCGTGACCGGCCGATATGACAGGCCGGATGCCGTGGTCATCGTCCCGTTTCACACCGGCCTCGAAAAAATTGTCATGATTCGCGAATACCGGGTGTCATTGGCCGGAGACGAATACGGGTTTCCAGCCGGTTTGGTGGACGACGGCGAAACAGTGGAAGCGGCGGCGCGGCGCGAGTTGCAGGAAGAAACCGGGTTGACGGCCACCCGGGTTCTCACCATCGGTCCGCCCGTTTACTCCTCGGCCGGTATGACCGATGAATCGGTTGCCATGGTCTATGTCGAATGCGACGGCGAACCGTCCGCGACCGGTAATGAGGGTATCGAACAGATCGAGGTGATTTTGGCCTCTGCCGTGGAAGTCGGTCGGCTATGCACAGATCCCGGGCTGAAATTCGATGCCAAGGCCTGGTTGGTACTCACGGCGTTTGCGAGGCACGGCCGTTTATGAACGGCGGGCCGGTTTAATTTGCAGTTCCACCAGAGTGGCGCCCCAGCCGCCGGCATCCGGTGGCGCGTCTTTGAAAGAGGCGACAAGAGGATTGCTCTTCAAGAGAGCGTGCACTTTTTTTTTCAGTATCCCGCTGCCTTTCCCGTGTATCAGCCGCACCGAGAGGATGCCGGCTTTGAGGCATTCGTCGAAGTAATCTTCCAGCAGTTCCGGCACGTCCCGCGGGGAAAACGTGTGCAGATCCAGGACATCTTCGATCGGTAGTCTTACGGGTTCCAAAAAAGTCACTGAGATAGTTTCCGCCCCCAGACGGACCAACCGGCAAATTCGTGGATGGCACGTACTATGTTTCACCCCACGCCAACATTCCTGATCGGCCTTCCGATACTCGCTTACTTGCTTGGATCGGTGCCTTGGGGGCTGGTTCTGACCCGACTGTTCACATCGGTCGACATCCGCCGGCAGGGCAGCGGGAACATCGGGGCGACCAACGTGCGGCGCTTGGCCGGCACGCCACTGGGGCTTTTGACCCTGGCCGGCGATCTGCTCAAAGGCGCTGCCCCAGTCTACCTGGCTGCAAACGTTACCGGACTCGATCCGATTCAGCAAGCGCTATTTGTTTCCATCGTGGCTCTATCCGCTTTTGCCGGACACCTTTTTCCGCTTTACCTCAAGCTGAAGGGTGGGGGCAAGGGGGTTGCAACGGCTGCGGGCTGTTTCCTCGTGATCTCACCGATGTCAGTTTTAACTGCCCTGATCGCTTTTCTTATTATCCTCGGTTGGTCCGGGCGGGTATCGGCCGGCTCTCTATCCGCCGCGGCCGTCTTGCCGGCTGCGGTCTGGTGGAGTCTGCGGTCGCCTGTCTTTTGCGGCTGTGCCGCGCTGATGGCTGCACTTATCGTCCTGCGTCACAAGTACAACATCCGCATACTGTTGACTGGCAGCGAGCCTGCGTTAAGCTAGAAAAAAAAACGCCCCTGAGGCTTGTAGAAACTTGAAATTAGAAACTCGAAACTTGAGAACCCGCAACCCGTAACTCGTAACCCGTAACCCGTAACTCACAATCCCCAACCCGAGCCGGCCCTGTGGTTTTTAGCACTTTAACCCAATAATATCGATGACATTCTTCAATCCCGCCTGCGGGACCCAACCGACCCAACAGACTCAACAGACCCAACAGACTCAACGGGCTCAATCCCGCCTACGGCGGGACCAAACCGGCCCAGGCCAAAGTAATGATACCGGCAATGATGAAGTTCGTTTCCAACAGAAATTCCAGCCGGATGCCCGGGATCATGACGCCGCGTTCGTAGGCCAGAAGTACTCCG